>JAFIHQ010000064.1 GCA_017849315.1 Treponema sp. | reverse complement strand
TGATTCTTGCCGTAAATGGTGACTTCGCCTTCTTCGTTCACATTGATCTGAACGTCGTATTTCTCGCTCAAGCCCTTAATGTTCTTGCCAGACGGTCCGATGATCATTCCAATTTTGTCTTGGTCTACCTTTGTGCTCACAACCTTGGGCGCAAAGGGAGAAATATCAGTGGCGGGTTCGGCAATTGTTTGTTCCATGATCGAGAGGATGTGCAACCTGCCTCTTCGTGCCTGTTCGAGCGCCTTTCGAAGTATTTCAGTGGAAACGCTCGAGATCTTGATATCCATTTGGAAGCCAGTGATACCGTCGCGGGTACCGGCCACCTTGAAGTCCATGTCACCAAGATGATCTTCGTCGCCGAGTATGTCTGAGAGCACTGCATATCGATTATTGTCGGTGATGAGTCCCATAGCAATACCGGCCACAGGCTTCCTCATTGGCACTCCCGCGTCCATAAGGGACAAGGAGGAAGAGCACACCGTCGCCATGGAAGACGAGCCGTTCGATTCCAGAATCTCGGACACCTGCCTGATAGTATAGGGGAATTTTTCTTTTGGCGGGAGCATAGGTTCAATAGCCTTGCGTGCCAAATCCCCGTGGCCAATTTCGCGTCTACCTGTTCCGAGCCTGCCCACTTCGCCCACCGAATACGGTGGGAAGTTGTAATGAAGCATGAATCGTTCTCGGCGGTCGCCTTCGATATCATCCAGCACTTGTTCGTCATCCACCGTGCCAAGGGTGGTTACTCCAAGGCTTTGCGTCTCGCCACGCGTAAAAAGCGCAGAACCATGAGTCCTGGGCAGAACGCCGATCTCGCAAGTGATTGGTCTAATATCTTCCAGTCCGCGTCCGTCGACGCGCAGTCCTTTGTCCAGAATACTGCTTCTCAGAATATTGTATTGCAGCTCATCCATAAGCCCTGAAAACAGCTTCTTTTGTATGTCGTCGGTGAGGGCATCGGCAAAGGCGACTTCTGTTTCTTTAATTGCCGCCGATACTGCCTTGGCTCTTTCCTGTTTCGCTTTGGTAAAAAGCGCTACTTTGAGTTTTGGCTCGGCAAATGCTCTGATTTCGCCCTCGCGGTTCAGTTTGATTGCAAGAGGTGCAAGAGGCAGCTTCTCTTTACCCGCAAGCGAGCGAAGCTGTTCGATGGCAGCGCAGATTTCTCCGATGGGCTTCTTTGCGCATTCGATGGCGGCGAGCATTTCTTCCTCAGTCGCTTCCTGAGCGCCGCCCTCAACCATGGTAATTCCAACCGCGGTTCCAGCCACGACGATCTCCAATCTGGAGGCTTCAATCTGAGCAAACGTTGGATTTACAATGTACTCATCACCTACCAGGCAAACGCGTACGGCAGCGATAGGACCAGCAAACGGAATATCCGAAATATGCACCGCAGCACTTGCGGCATTCACGGCCAAAATGTCGGGAGGATTTACCTGATCCGCAGAAACACAGGTTGGTACAACCTGGATTTCTCGTCCAAAATCCTTGTTAAAAAGTGGACGCATCGGGCGGTCGATAATGCGCGAGACAAGAATTTCCTTGTCTTTTGGCCTTGCTTCGCGCTTAATAAACCCACCGGGGACTTTGCCGGCAGCGTAGTACTTCTCGTTGTATTCAACTGTCAGCGGTACAAAATCCAACCCCTCGGTCGCTGTACTTGAGCAGCACGCGGTAGCGATTATTGCACTCCCACCGTAGGTAGCAAAAACAGCGCCATTGGCCTGTTTTGCCATCCGTCCTGTTTCCAGGACCATTGTTTCGCTGCCAATTTGACAACTCACTGTGCGTTTCATTGTGTTTCCTTTTTGTTACCAGGTAAGGTGCTCAAAACCATATGCACAAGAGCATCCCTGGCAAACAACAAAAGGCCCGTGCACTTAAGCGTCCGGGCCTAAATTGAAATCTTTCGATTGCGTCACTTCCTGATCTGAAGTTTTTCGATTAGGGCTCGATACGCTTCCAGATCGGTTCTCTGCAAGTATTTTAGCAGTTTTCGCCTCTGTCCAACGAGTTTTAGAAGACCGCGTCGCGAGTTGGTATCTTTCTTGTTGACCTTAAAATGTTCTGTCAGATCGGCTATTCTGCGTGAAAGCAACGCAATTTGTGCTTCTGTTGACCCGGTATTTTTCTCGCTTTTTCCGTATTCAAGCACAATTGCGGCCTTTTCATCTTTGGTCAATGCCATGTTCTTCTATCTCCTTCTACGCTTCTTTTGGTACTCTTTCAAATATCTTGACCCGTAAGACGGGACTGTCAACTATCTCAGGAAGACAGATCTTCCCATCGGCAATGCGCGCCCTCATTAGCTTTGGCGTACTGCCATTTCCCTCTATCCCTATATTGTAGACTCCATAAGGAGGCAAGACGACATAGGGATCATACTGAAAGCAAAACTCACTCCCCAAGTTCCCATCGCCAGACGCCTGGCTCTGGCTATCTTTACTAAGCCATATCTCATAGGGCCGGCCCAGCATTGAACGCGCTTCGTCCAGATTGCCTTCCAAAATAGCCTTGCGAACTCTGCTTGAACTCACAGGGAAACCCTTGTACATCACAGGCTCGAGTATCGCCACCTGCACACCAATCTCCTGTCCCAGAGCTGCCAAATCGCCGGCACTCGTGTCCATGTTATGGCCACATCTAAAATTTGGCCCAATACACAAAAAGCGCACTCCGGCCCGCGAAAGCAAGCTCAAAAACTGCTCGCCTGATTGTTTACCGAAATCTGGAGAAAAGTCAATGAGGACGCAGAGCCCAACGCCTGTAGATGCAAGATTATCCAGTTTCTGCTCAAGACTGAATAGGTTCCCCTTGAACGAACTTTTATGAAGGACATCTTTAGGATTCTGTGCAAAAGTTACGACGCAGCTCCTCATGGCTGGTTCCTGGGACAAGACCGTCTGAATCAGTGCCTGATGTCCCAAATGAAGTCCATCAAAGACTCCGACCGTGGCCGCTATGTCCAAGGAAGAAACAGAACCCACAAATTCGTCCCAAGACTTAACGATCATACTGTCTCTCACCTTCGTTCGAGCCTAACGCATCCATCTGCATTACGACTTTATAACGATAGCCTTTTGAAGTCTTCTGCACTATGCCCAAGAAATCTCCACACTCCGAAAAAACCGCCACATCTGTCTGTTGCGTCGTCACGGCGCCAATAGATGAAAGCGCTCCAGGATATCCATGAATGAACTGTTCTTCAAAATCATGTGGAAGATATGCTACTGCAAGGCCAAGTTGCCGCGCAGTCTCTGCAGAAAGTTTCTGCCAAACGGGCAATTCAGACGATGACGACTTTGTGGAGGTTGCATCTTCCAGCCTACTTGTAACCACGGCAGGCCAAGAAACACAGCTCTGATCCTGGCTGACAGAATCCAGTGAGAATGGACCGATACGGGTACGCTTGAGTGCCGAAACATATGCACAACTTGAACAAGCTGCGGCTATATCCCTTGCAAGTGCACGGATATATGTGCCGGAAGAACAAGAGACCTCAAGAACAGCATTTTCTCCATCGTAACTGACGAGCTTGAGTTCGCTTATCTCTATGCGTCGCGATTGCAGCACAGGATGTTGTCCTTTTCTTGCCAGCGACGACGCTCTTGCACCATTGTAGTGTACTGCAGAATACTCAGGAGGTATTTGCTCCTGCACACCGATAAAACTGGGCAAACAGAGTTCAAGCGCTTTGCGCGATGGTGGCTCCCCTGTCATGACAATCTTGCCATCTGAATCGAGCGTATCGGTTCCAGTGCCAAACCGAATTTCCGCACGATACGACTTATCCAAACCTTGAAACCAGGGCGTGAGCCTAACATAAGGGCCGGCCAATACGACAAGAAGTCCAGTCGCAAACCGGTCCAGCGTCCCGGCATGCCCAAACTTTGTGGTCGGCTCCAGACGCTTAAACTCAGAAAGTGCATCGAACGATGTCCGCAAGGCTGGCTTGTCGTAGAGCAGGAAGCCCGAAGCATTCATTCCTTTTCCAAACCCTTGAGCTTCTCGGTCATGGCAAATCCTTCGCCGATACCCTTATCGGGAATAAACTGCAAAACTGGAGTGAGGCGAGTATGGATGCCCTTTGCTATCTGCGACTGAATAAAGCCCGCCGCATGCTGAAGCCCCTGGGCGGCCTCGTCAAGGCTGATATCCTGTCCCGGCAGCACACTAACCCAGACCTTTGCATGCGAACCATCTCCCGACGCCTCAACACGAGTAATCGATACAAATGGCGTAACACGGGGGTCCTTGATTTCACCACGGCTTATCAGCGCAGCAATCTCCTCGCGCAGCACTTCTTCCAGCCGCTTAAGCCTTTTCTGATCCACTGCTCTCCGCCTGTTTGTTGCTGGTACTGCCAGCGCTACCAGCGCCCTTGGTATC
>JAFIHQ010000063.1 GCA_017849315.1 Treponema sp. | reverse complement strand
ATATCCATCCTTCCGTGGTATGCCTGTCTTACCATCTATTGCGGACATCTTCCGCAAAGCCCAAGAGTCTGTCGATGCTGATTTTCTTGCCGTCGTCCAGAACAAGCGTGCCCGAGTAATAGCCAAAAATCTGATTCTGAATTGAGGCTATGATACCGAGTTTCATCGCACTGTGCCGGTCAAGAATGGGCTCAAAGTCCATTTCGAAACGCCCGTCATTGCTTGTAAATTTCCATGGTTCGAGATAATTGTTCTCATTCAGATGAAAAACCACTTCATCGAGTTTATTGGCCTTGCCGTCATAGAATATCACGTTTTCTGATGCAGGCGTCCGGTCCGTAAAGCCGTAACCAATGTTCCACCCGATCGGTTTGCCCTCGTAAAGTCCGGACACCGAGCCCCAGTACCATCGATTGCGGTAAAGCCAGTATCCGCGGCCCCAGTCGAGAACGCCAAACGAATCGTCAGGCTCAAAAGCATAGATTTTGTCGCCAATGCTCACCATGCCGCGTGCGGGCATACAGTTGATTTTTTGATTGTAATAAAAAGCGCGTCGATTCTCTTTCCAGGAGGTCGCAATGACCATGGTATCGGCCCGAAGGTCCTGTTGCAATGTAAGGTCGCACTGCAGCGTCTGTCCGCCTGCAAATCTGGAGCTCGATGCCTCGATGTGGCGCTCTCCTCCATCTGTCTGGTAGCGTATACAGACTTTCGCATCTTCGTACTTCACTTCGCCAGAACTGGATGAAGGCGGAAACTTGATACTCCCACGGGTGAGCAGTTTGATACTGTCCAAAGGTTCAAAACTGCGCCGCGTAAAGTCGAGCCAGACAAGACTGGCAAGCGCCGCATACCCGAGGTCCGATACTGTCAGCGCTATGCCATAGCCCCGTTTCTGCGAAAGAATGCAATAGTAATCCCATTCTTTTATCCGGAACCATGGCGCCTTAATGCGGGATCTATCGTATTGCCACACCTGCTGGCGGGCCCACCCTTCTTCGGCAATGCGACCATCATCATTGAGAAGTTCTTGCGAAACAACGACTTCGTGCTGTGCCATGATTCAAATGATATCGCGGAGGGTGCAGATGTCAATGCGGTTCTTTTCTGAGTCTCTGGAATAGAAATAGACCTGGAACTACAATTGTCGATTCAAACTTTATTCATTCTATTGAGCCGCACGTGATTCGAACACGTGACCCACGCCTTAAAAGGGCGTTGCTCTACCTACTGAGCTAGCGGCCCAAACACATAAAAAAGCATGCCAAGTTCACAACTTCGCGGGAATTAACACTATAGACAAAAGCCTCGTATGTCAACGGGTTTGAGGCGCTGAAAGATCTAGGTCTAGATACTCTTTGTGGCCGGCATGTCGCGCGGGTTTGGCGTCTTTACCACGAAAAACTCAAGCGTGTCCGCGCCACCGTTGCGAATTGTCATTTTTGTGTTGAAGGGTACGGAGATGATATCGCCCACTGTATAGAGATGAGGTTCGCCATCCTCAAGACTCAAGCTCAATGTACCCCGGACTACAATCTGATAGACATTCGAGTTGGCAACGTGGACGGGCACAGTACCGCCTGGTTGCACAACGATATGGTTGATGTTGGCGCGCTCATCGTCAACGACCTTGTCCATGACGAAGTTCTCGGTCCTCTTGTAGTGATAAACCTTCTCAATCATCGCCTTTCTCTTTCCAAAATGACATTCAGAATGACGCCTCACCCAATAATACCTCACCCAATGATGCCTCGTTGGGCACATACCGGGCAAGGACTTCGCTCTTATGACCTGTTCCTGGCGCAATGAGCCGCGTTCGAACAAGCTCGCCATCTTTGAGGGACGGCAGAACGTCGAGGATTGCGGCTTTGAGGTAATTGGCGGTCGTGCCAAAGCGAAGCCTGGCTTGAGAAACGTCGGTGGGGATGTGACAGTTTGCACTGCTTTCTTCGGGTAGACCGTCGTCAGCGTCGTGTTCATCAGCGTCGTGTTCATCAGCGTCGTGTTCGTCCGATTCGCGCTCCAAGATGGCGTCGACCACAGAACCAAGCCAGCGCTCGGCGTATCGCTTCTTGCCTTCTAAAGCGATGGCGGTGAGGCGTTCCACGCGTTCTCCTGCGACGCGCTGAGGTATTTGTGGCCGCATGTCAAAGGCTTTGGTTCCTGGGCGTGGCGAGAACGGGAAGGCGTGGATCCACGCTAAGTCGAGCTCGGTACAGAACGCCTCGGTCTGGGCAAACTCCTCCTCCGTCTCCCCGGGAAAGCCCGTGATGATGTCCGCAGCGATAAAAGGATCGCGCTTGGCCTGGCGTAATAAGGCAACCGCGTTACGAACCTCCTGTGCGGTGTATCGACGGGCCATTCGCTCTAATACCGTGTCGCAGCCAGACTGGACAGAAAGGTGAATGTGCGGCTGCACGCGAGGGTTCGAGAAGGCGGCCAAGAAGGCATCATCGATGCAATCCGGCTCATAACTCGATATTCTAAAACGAATTGAATTGGTGTTCCCGATCAGGAAACTCAAGAGATCGGGGAATTTGGTGCGGTCTTGGGGCAAAATCGCGTTGTTGCTGTCGTTTCTGTAGAGATACTGCGCCAGATTGACGCCGGTGAGCACAACTTCGTGCTTGCCGTGCGCTTCCAGAAGCTGGACGCGGCGCAAAAGTTCAGTCGCGGAGAGCGACCGTGCAGGGCCGCGTGCGAGGCACACTCTGCAATATGCACACCGGTTGTTACAGCCATCTTCGATTTTGAGCGAAGGGCGCGAGTGGGTGACAAAATTGTCGGGATTGAAGGCAAAGGGATCGATGCTGCCCGCTCCTTCCGCCGTGCTGAGCACCGAGTCGCGCCATTGCAGAACGGCATCGAGAAGATCGCCGTGTTCCTGCCAGTTGTCGTGGAGCCATTCGGGAAGCCCAAGCAGGGCCGATTTTTTCTCACCAGGGACAACGACGGTGCGAGGGGAAATCGCCTCGAGCTCGGCCTTGGCCATTTGCGCATAGCAACCGGTAACGATGACCGTCGTTTCGGGATTCTGGGAGAGTGCTTGCCTGATAGCGTGGCGGGCCTTTTGTTCGGCTTTGCCAGTTACGGTACAAGTATTTACAATATATAGATTTGAAAGTGCCGGATCTTCCAGAATCGTGGCCTGTACTTTGAGAAAAGCGTCGGCTATGGACTCTGTCTCGAGCTGATTGAGTTTGCAGCCGAGTGTATGAAATGCAACTTGAATCATGCTAGGTGCCTTGTCAATGCCTTATTGGGTCGATGCACTGCGAGCCGTTACTGCTGCAAGCGGCTCAAGATTCGCTTGCGGCCTTCTATCGCATCCTGAAAGTTGGGGTTGAGCGCAAGCGCCTGTTCATACGCGCTCAGCGCCTGCAATGGCCGATGCGCATTCTCCCGCGCCCAGCCAACGCGAGTCCACCAGAGCGGATTGTTGGGATTGTAACGGACGGCAGTGCTGAAGGCGATATCGGCGTGCATGAATTGGGCCTTCCGGACGTAAAGTTCACCGCAGAGATAATAGGAAAGACCGGTCTTGGGCCCCTCGGGATAGGCGGCGATGTACTCCTGCAACATAGTAAGGGCAATGTCGTTCTTGCCAAGGTTGTAGCTCGCTTCGCCAATGGCCTCTGCCAGCCGGGGGTCCTTGTAGATGGCATAACCGCGCTGCGCGTAGTTTTCCGCATCCTCGGTTTTGCCAAGGGCAAGGAGGCTCCAGGAGAGCGCCACATAGGCGTCGATGTCGTTGGGCATTTCAGTGATGCGCGCCAAAGCGAGGGTCTGCGCCTCTTGGTATTTCCCGTCCGTGACGAGTTTGAGGATGTCCGCGCCAGACATGGCGGGTTTCCCTGCAACGAGCCACTGGGTGGGGCGGACGGTTTGGGTCGAGAATGTGGGCTGGGACCGTAGAGTGGCCTGGACGGTTTGAGTGGGCTGCAAGGCTTGAGCGGTTTTGATGATGGTTTGCGCAGGCTGTATGAGTGGTTTTGCCAAGCCTGCCTGCACTGTTTGGCCTGTTTGGCCTGTTTGGCCTGTTTGGCCTGTTTGCCCTGCTTGGCCTGTTTGGCCTGCTTGCACTGTTTGTGCGGGCGCAATGCCCAAAGCAGGCAGGAATCCTGCAAAAAAGAGGCCGGCGACCAGGGTGAGCACAGAGTTTATTTGTAGCAAGGACCGATATTTCTTCTTCATCTTCAAAAGCTTTAAAAATCCTGGAATCTAGAATATGGAATGTCGAATTTGAACCGTCAACTATAGTAAAGAATTATTGAAGAAGCGGCAAGGACTGGCGACGAGTAACATCGAAGCGCTTCAGACGGCTTGTGCACGGCCTAGTGCCTCAGGCTTGTGTGCGACCCTGCTACTCAGCTTGGAGCGCAAAATAAATTTGCGCCAGTTGCTCCGGAGTCAGACTCTCGGCACGAACGGCGCTGGGGAGGTTGAGCTGGGTAAGGATAGAGGGAAGGCCGCGCGCCGCCGACGGCGACCAAGAGAGGAGGTTGTTGTGCAGGGTTTTGCGCCGCGAAGCGAAGGCGCAGCGGACAAAGCGGGAGAATTCGCGGCGGGCGGTTGGCGCGACGGGGGTGGCGCGCGGCGCCAGGGACACAACGGTGCTGGTAACCCTCGGCTGCGGCCAAAATGCGGAAGCACCTATGTCAAAAAGCAGGCGCACCGTGCAAACTGACGAACAGAGCACGGAGAATGCCGAGTAATCCTTGGAACCCGGCTTGGCCGCTATTCTCGCCGCCGCCTCTTTCTGTACCGTAAAAACCATCTTGGGTGGGATAAATTCGTTCTCCAAAAGATCCGCAATAATCGCTAAGGCCGCACTATAAGGCAAATTTCCAAAAATCCGATCTGGCATACCCTGCACGGCGTCGCATGTTTCCGCGCCATTTTCAGGGGGTGTCTTCGCAAAGTCCGTCCAGGTCTTAAGAAAATCGCCTTCGACAAGCTCGAATTCGCCCAACTCTCCGTAAAGCTCTCGCAAGACCCGTGCAAAGCCATGATCTATTTCAAAGGCAATGACACGATGGCCTTTCTGCAACAGCACTGAGGTCATCGCGCCAAGGCCAGGACCTATTTCCCAGACAAGGCCAGGCTTGTCCATTTCGAGCGCTGAATATAGTTTTTCACGCATATTGCGATCCACAAGGAAATTCTGCCCAAAGCGTTTGGACATGGCAAGTTCGTGACTTTCCAAAAACTGTTTGATTTGACCAGGACTGTCATAAGAGAAAACTGTAGGTTTAGTCATGATATCCATATCCTGCGGCGTCCTATATCCCTTTATCCCACTCGTTTCGCGTAATAGCGGTGCCATTCGATGTATGGTGAAGCATATACGCAAAGGCTACAAGCGACAACCGCTGTTCCTAATAGTGCCTTTTCCGATGCTGTTTCTGCGACTATGCCTGGCAAAGCCTTGCCAATTCGCATGGTTAGCACAATAGCTTCGTAAATCCATTCGTGCCACAACGCCAGAATGCCACTCAAGAACGGCATCGCAACCGAAACCAGGCACGAGCCCAGTAAAGACCACATAAAAACAAGAATGAGAGGTCCTGACAGGGTGGAAGCGATGATTCCCCCAAGAATCAAGGTCCCGAAGGTATCAATTTGTATAAGCGCAGTGGAACAAAGCGCTGCCAAAGACGCTGCCAGGGGCGCTGCCAGAAATGGAGGTAGGCGCCACAAGACGTTCTGCCACCGGGGTGCAAGCACAATAAGCCCAATCATCGCTGCATAGGATAAAATGAATGACAAACTGCGCGCAGAGTCTGGGTCGAGAAGAACAGAAAGAACGAAGCAATAAGCCAGCACTGCGAGCCCATCTTGCGGTCGGTCCAGAGACCGAAACACAAGGGCAAAACCAAGCATATAGACGGAACGGAGCAGTGGCGGACTTACGCCGACAATCCATGTATACAAGGTAGCAAAGCAAAAACTCACCCAATCGAGTACGGCCTTGTTTTTGATAAACTTGCTCGCCAAAAGCGAGACAAGGGTACCCAGGATCGCCAGGTGTTGCCCTGAAAGCGAGAGAATGTGGGAACAACCGGCATCTCTAAAGAGCGTATTGATGTCGGCGTCAAGGTCGTCGCGTATACCGATCAGCAAAGCCTCGGCCAGGGGACGCGCACTGCCTGATATTTTTGCCACCTGAGAGCGGAACGCCTTTTTACATGCCCACCTTAAAGCCTGGATTGAAGATAAAGGATCGTGTAGAAGCCCTGCTCGGTCGGCTTCAGCAAAATACAGGCCTTTCGTGGCATCGATTGCGCTGATCCTCGTAAAATGCACACGCTGGCCGGCTGCAATATCCCCTGCAAAATCGGCGATTATGGTGAGTCTAGGTTTGCATTTTGGCCAACTCAGCCTTGCCCTAAACCCTACGCTCGTAATCTCCATCTCGTCCAGCCCGAGCGTGAGCAATAAATTGTCACTCTTCGTTCTTTGTGAATCTGCACATGCAACTCCGCTACAGGCTGAAAGTTGAAAGCTGCTCAGCTCTGCCGGTGTATCGTTCGATTTTTCAAGGTCCAAGCAGGCCGCTCCAGCAATGGCGCCAATCGAAATAAGTAAGAAAAACTGTGATATGCCATTGGTCCAAGCGCGTGCTTCCACATGCTGTCTTGGTTCATTATGCCATCTCGATTCATCCTCTTGGCACGCCAAATACAAGAATGACGACCGTACGTTTGCGAGCCCCACCAACAAAAAGGCACAAAAAACCGGTATACAAGGCTTGGCGGGGAGCGCGTAAAAAACTATAGCCGAGCTCAATGCAAACCAAACGACCGGAGCCACTCTGGACAAATGAAATCCGGCAAATCCCTTTAGTAGATCGCATTCAGCCGCATGGGGCTTCTCATGTCCAGTTCTCAAAAGCTACTCCCCGCCCGTCATTCATTCACGTCCGGCATGTCTGCATATTCCCCACCAAAAGGACGCGTGTTGGCCGTGCCCGTGATTCAAATCCTTGTCGCTTTATGCTATAGATTTGTGTCTACAACCGGGAAAGTTATGGAAAAACGAAAACTGCGTGGCGTTTCTTCTCTTTTATTTCTGGCCGTTGCCTATCTTGTCATTTGGATTGATCTTTTCGTGCCGATTGGCGCAAACGCACCATTTCCTGGTCCATGGTTTGGCATTTCGATTGCCAAGAACCTTTTACGCATCGTTCTCTTGCTCCTGCTCGGCCATTTTTTCTCTTTTGAGACGATTCCATCATTTGAGTCCCTTTTTCCCAAGGATCCTGCAACTGTGCGTTCCCGCCTCTTCCCCGACGCCATGGACATGCTTTCTGGCCTTGTGATTGGCGGTGCGGCCTTTGGGATCGTTCTTGCCTGTTCGTACATCATGTCCCTTCTGCACTATACGAATCCAGTTTTGCAAACAATGAGCCACAATGCCCTTACTCCGGCAGTTTTTCTTGGGTCTGTAGGTTTAAGCCTCTCCGTTGGTTACTCCGAAGAGCTCTTTTTCCGGTGTTTTGCCGAGGAATCCTTCTGTAATCTGGGTTTCCCGCCATACCTCGCCATGGCATGCAGTGCCATACTCTTTGGCCTTTCGCACGGGGCACAACAGCTGGGGGGTATGGTGGTAGCAACTCTCTTGGGCTTTGTCTTTTCGCTCTTCAAAAGAAACTCGAAGAGCCTCCATGCCATAGCTTTGGGGCATGCTTTTTACGATTTGTGCATATTGTTGCTCACATTCAACCTTTGAGTCGTTTTTTCCGATATACTTACTACATGAGACCATCAGAAAAACTGAAGGAAGACATCCTAAAATCGGCGAGGTCGTCGAACCCCGACCGTTGTGTAGACCAAAACTTCGCCTTTTTGCCGGAAGAACCACGTGCAATGCTTCGTGAGCTCTTTCAACAACGATTTGCCGCGGACCCTGAGACTGCAGCCGAATGGCTTGGAACCTTGGCCACGATTTTTCTGCAGGATTACGACGAGACTCCGCTTACGCTGGAGGACTGGCAGGCGGTGCGCGATATAGTATCCTTAGGAGCGGAGGTTATGGACCTCGATCTTTTGTCGTACGTCATGAATCTCGTAATGGAGCATAAAGCGCTTTGAACAAGACAGAATGGTTTGAGGACGAAGATTTTTGGGTCACCTACGCGCCTCTTATGTTCGACGAAAATGCCTGGGCCGAAGTTCCCTCCGATGTAGACAATATTCTAAGACTTACTGGCATTGCGCCAGGTGCACGCGTTCTTGATCTTTGCTGCGGCGTTGGGCGATACAGCCTCGAGTTGGCGCTGCGGGGCTTTGATGTCACAGGGGTCGACATTACAAAGCCCTATCTCGATGCTGCCAAAGAATCTGCCACTGCACTCAACGCAAAGGCCAACTTTATTCAGGCTGACGTGCGTGAATTTTCCCGCCCGGAGCACTTCGATCTGTGTTTAAACCTCTTTACAAGCTTTGGGTACTTTGAAACGAAGGCCATGGATCTGCATTTTTTGTCTCTCTGTGCTCAAAACCTCGTGCCTGGGGGCAGACTTTTCCTGGAAACCATCGGTAAAGAAGTCGCTGTGCGCGATTTTGTGGAGTTTGAGGAATTCGAACGCTCCGGATGGAACGTACGCACCGAATATCGCGTCGTCGGTCCATGGGAAGGTTTGGAGAATCGATGGATACTCCGTGCAGGCAGCGAGTACAAAGATTATTCCTTTGTCTTGAGGCTTTATGCCGCCACCGAAATGATCGAAGCCCTGAAGACCGCCGGTTTTAGCGATGTTTCGATTTTTGGCGGCTACGACGGGCGTCCGTACGACAACCGCGCGCAATCCCTTGTGGCGCTTGCGCGAAAATGAGGCGTGGTGCGATGCTTTTCTCCAACCATAGCAACCATAGACCGCTTATTCGGCGCTCAACACTTTTTGTACGCGCAAAACCGCTACGGCGCGCTCTGGCCCTTGCCGTCGTCGGAATCATTTTCGCGCAAGCGCCGCTGCGGCTCCACGCACAAGAACAAGTGCAGCAGCCCGAAGAGCCCGATCCTATGAAGCTACCCTTGACCCAGGACAACCTCGGACCGGCATCCTGGTATTTTGAGGCCAAAAAAATCGAGCTGGGGCAAGGCCTTGCCCAACAACGCCATCTCGATTCGGCGCAAACCATAAACCTCATGGAGTTTCTCTATGGCCTCGCTTTCCGGTTTGGAGAAAAAGAAAGCGCAAGAGAAGCAGGTAAAGCGCTCGCCTCGCTCTTCCTACGCCAAAACAGACTTGCACAGGCGCAAAGCACCTTGCAGGAATGGCTCGACTATTTTGGGCCAAACCTGGACGTGTACCGCAGCCTTATCGACCTTGCAACAAAATTAGGCGATATGCAAGGTGGGCTCGCTTTGGTAGGCGAAGTAAGAAAAAACTTGCCCATTGATGCCAAAAAGAATGCAACAGAATTGAATTGGTATGAGTATACCTTCCGCGCCGCCCTCGGGGATTATTCTTGGGCTCAAAACGCTTCTTCGCTT
>JAFIHQ010000008.1 GCA_017849315.1 Treponema sp. | reverse complement strand
TGCAAAACATCAGAATACGCTGGCCAGTCTGTACGCCGGATCGGTAAAGCAAGACAAGTTTTTGGCGCAAGTACGCAACTACTCCAGTGCACTTAAGATGGCTCTTTTCCCTGACAATGTGCCAGAGACTGTCTACGATAATCTCATAAACACTATTCACGCTAATTTTCCTACACTTCACGCCTATTACAGGCTTCGAAAAAAAGCGCTTCACCTTGATGAGCTACGCCATTACGACGTCTATGTTCCGCTCGTGCCGGAACAAAGTTCTCGGCATAGTTACGAAGAAGCTGTAGAAATAGTCACTGCCGCCCTGGCTCCCTTAGGCGCGGAATATGTGGCCACTTTCAGAAAAGGCGTTTTGGGCGGCTGGGTCGACCGGTACGAAAATAAGGGGAAGCGTTCTGGGGCATTCTCTTCGGGCACCTATACGAGCGATCCCTTTATTCTGCTTAACTACAAGGAGGATGTGCTCAACGATGTGTTCACCCTTGCACACGAAGGCGGACATTCGATGCACTCCTGGTATTCGGCCCACAACAACCCCTTTATGAACTATTCGTACACGATTTTTGAAGCCGAGGTAGCCAGCACCTTTAACGAACAGCTGCTCTTCAATTATCTTTACGAGAACGCAAGTTCTCCAACTGAGAAGGCTGCACTCCTGGCGCATCATATCGATGAAACGCTTGGGACGCTCTTTAGGCAGACGATGTTCGCCGAATTCGAAAAAATCGTTCACGAAATGGCCGAGGATGGGCTGGCTCTCACCGTGGATTCGCTTCGTGGTGAGTACCGAAAACTCCTTGTACAGTATTTTGGGCCGGAAATGAAGTTCGAGACGCTCTCTGATCTGGAAGGGCTGAGGATCCCTCACTTTTATAATGCGTTTTATGTATACAAGTACGCTACCGGTATCTCGGCCAGCATTGCCTTGTCGCAGCGCGTTCTAAAAGGCGGAGAAAAGGAAAGGAATGACTATTTTGCTTTCCTCAAATCTGGCGGTTCGCGTTTCCCTATCGATTCCCTTAAAGTGGCTGGAGTCGATATGTCCTCGCCCGAACCGGTGCAGCTGGCATGCGACAGTTTTGCGCGAGAAGTCGAAGCGTTGGGGCGAACTTTGATGCTTTAATCTCCCGAAGCTGGAGGCCCTGGGATTTTCTAAAGCTGTGGTCTGCAGGATCTTAAAGAAAGGGCTCAAGGCAAGGCCTTGCTTAAGCCTCACATGAATCTGAGACGCGCCAAAACAATGGAAACCGCTGCCACAGTAGCCGTCTCCGTCTTCAGGATGCGATCTCCCATCGAGCAACACAAGAAGCCATTTTCGTGGAACAGCGCCATTTCCCGGTCGGTCCAGCCCCGCTCAGAACCTATCGCGAGATTTACAAAAGGCCCAAGAGGCAGTTCCATGAGATTTGGTAAGCCTGTGTCTACATGCAAGGCAATTTTTGTTATGCTCCCCTGAATCTCGTTTTCCTCAAGTGCCCTATCCAAAGACCAAAAAGTCCGCACACAGGGCAAACGGGGATTGCCAGCCTGCTCAGCTCCCTCGATCAGATGTGATTCAAAGTCTTTCTTGCGGAAGAAATCCGATTCGGCGTAGGATTTTTCGCTTGTATCCGTAAGGACAAACCAAATCTCCTTAACACCGAGCGTCGTCAGGTCTTTGAGAATTCTGCCCGCCTGAATTGGTCGGGGAAATCCCAGCAGGAGTCGAATTGGACGCAGTTGTGGAGCCCAGGATTGTGGCATGTAACTCAAAGCTATGCCTGCTTCACTCAATTCGTCGATATGGGCGATCCCAATACTTCCGTCTGAACAGCACGCTGCAACGGTGTCACCTGCGTGCTTTTTCAAAATCTTCGTTATGTGCTGATAGCGCCTGTCTGCCCTGGGAATTGGTCTTCCGAGATCTTCCTGCTTTAGGTAGAGGCTGTTCATCTATTCCAGGGGATCGAATTCCGCATCGTAATCTACGCCTGAGATCTCAAAGCCATGGGCCTGCAGGAAATCCCTACGGAAGCCATCGATATCTGCGAGTTGACGCAAGTTTTCTTCGGTGATACGTGCAAGCCGGGCATTGACTTCCTTCTGGACGGAGTCTTGAAGTTCCCAGTCGTCGAGTCTGATTCTGCCTTCTTCATCCACCGGGACCTTGTCCTTGTTCGGTACATACAGTCGCTCGGTAAAGAGTCGAACCATTTGATCCAAAGTCCCTTCGTGCAGATTCTTTTCCTTCATGACCTTGAACAGAGTAGAAACATAGAGCGGAATGATAGGAATAACAGCACTCGACCTGGTTACTACCGCCTTGTTGATAGAGACAAACGCCCGCAGGCCACGGTCTTTGTAGTTTGAATCGATTTGATGCGCCTTCGCTTCAAGGTCGGCTTTGGCATGCCCAATGGTACCGTCGCGATAGATTTGCCAGGACAGGGGCGGCCCAATGTAGGAGTAGGCCACCGTCATGGCTCCATTATCCAGCACGTTCGCGGACGCAAGCGCATCTACCCAAAGTTGCCAATCCTCACCGCCCATAACTTTGACAGTTTCCGCAATTTCATCCGGGGTGGCAGGTTGAATTTCTGCCTGCTTCAGTTTGCCGGTGAAGACATCGACCGTTGTGCCCGTATAAGGCGCTCCAATCGGCTTTATGACCGAACGGTACATTTGGCCCGTCTTAGGATCAGTGCGCACTGGGCTCGCAAGCGAATAGATCACAAGATCGTACGCAAAGCCGTTTTTTCTGGCAGTGTCGATGGCTTGTGCCTTTGCTTCATTGGAAAATGCATCCATGTTGTAGGTCACCGAGAAAAGGCCGTCAGCCGCCGCCTCTTGGTCGAAGGCCTCGTTGGCATACCAGCCAGGCGAACCTGTCTTGGTGCTTGAGGGCATGCGCTCAAAAGAAAAACCAACCGTCGCCGCGTGGTAAGTGAATGCGGCCACAATGCGAGATGCAAGGCCATAACCCGTCGAGCATCCAATAACAAGCACATGCTTTGGTCTTTTCTCTTGAGCGTACGGCATGATGCCGGTTTTTTGGCCTATGTTCGATGCTAAAAGCCTGGCTTGGGCGGCCTGCATCTGAACATCCCTTTTACAACCGACCGGATGAGCGTTAAGGCAAATATTATTGCGTACCTGTGGTGTTATTTTCATTTCCATGCTCCTTCAATATCCTTAGGTTCCATGTTCATGGCTTCCTGTCTATTAGGAATTCTTCAAGAGCGACTCGTCAACTATGGTGGCAATATTTATCCACTCGGCTTCCACGGCGACCTCGTCGCCTACTTTGCCAGTCCCCTTCTGGTGAATTATATGCGACGATGCCTTTATGCACTCAATTTGCATATTGAGTTTTTCTCCCGGCCTGACTGGACGTCTAAAAGTGGCAGAACGGATCTTTGCCAGCATGAAAATGCCTTCGTGTGGCACTCCGAGCAGTTTGACACCTGCACCGCCTGCTTGTGCCAAGGTTTCGACAAGAAGCACGCCGGGTACGACTGGGAACTCAGGGAAATGGCCTCTAAAAAACCAATTTTCCGGCTTGTAAGTATAGGATGCGATAATAATACCATCATCTACACTAACGTCGTCCACAAACAAAAAAGGCGGGCGATGTGGGATCAAATCTTGAATACTGTCCATGATTGCCACCTTCTTCCAGATTACGACCGATCGCGTTCAAAAACAAGCGCACCGTTGTGGCCTCCAAAGCCAAACGAGGCAGTAAGCGCAGCATTAATCCTCGCAGAAACCGCTTTCCATGGCAGATAATTGAGGTCGCAACCCGCTTCTAAATCCGGATTGTCAAGGTTGATTGTAGGGGGCAAGACACCTGTTTCCAGAGCCTTGATACACGCGATAGCTTCAAGAGCCCCAGCTGCGGCGATACAGTGGCCTGTCATGCTCTTCGTGGAGCTAATCTTGAGGTTTTTAGCATAGTCACCGAAGGCAATCTTGATCATTGCAGTCTCGGTAGGATCGTTCAAGCCGGTGGACGTTCCGTGGGCATTGTAGTATCCGATATCCTCAGGTTTTAGTCCTGCGTCTTCGAGCGCCAGGCTTAAGGCCTTTGCTCCCATCACTCCGCTCGGTTCCGGCGCTGTAAGGTGAAAAGCGTCGCATGTTGCACCGTAGCCACTTGCAATGGCGCGGATTTTTGCACCGCGGGCAACAGCTTTGTCGTAATTCTCCAGAATGAGCACGCCTGCGCCTTCCCCAATGACAAAACCATCCCGGTCCTTGTCGAAAGGTCGGCTTGCAGCTTGAGGATTGTCATTGTAATGCGTAGAGAGGGCTTTGAGTTTATTAAAGCCGGCAATGGCAAATTGACTTATGGCTGCTTCTGTTCCTCCTGCCACGACGAGGTCTGCTCTGCCCGACCGTATCAGGTCGATGGCCTGTCCAATAGCGTCGGTTCCCGATGCACAGGCAGTCACTTGGGTAAATGCCGGACCATGCAGCTGGAAAATGCGCGCCACATTGGCCGCTGCCTCGTTCGCTATCATGAGCGGTATGGTGAGAGGTGGCATTCTAGATGGACCATCCGTAAGCAGTTTGGAGTAGGAATCCTGGAAGACTTCTATGCCTCCTATGCCGTTGCCGAGCACGACAGCCATCCTTTCGGTAGGGTAGGGCGTGCCATTGTTACCAGCTTGCGAAGAATCGGCAACTTGAGGAAGCGACGCATCGCGCCATGCCTGTAAAGCAGCACTCACCGCAAACTGGGAAAAGCGCGCCATCTTCCTGGCTTCTTTTGAATCAATCCAAGTTTCCGGTTTAAAGTCTTTAACTTCGGCTGCAATTCTGGTTTCAAAGCTTGATGCGTCAAACAGGGTAATAGGTCCGGCGCCTGACTTGCCTTGTGTAAGTGAAGTCCAAAAAGAATCCTCATCATTGCCAACAGGGCTGATGACCCCCAATCCGGTCACTGCAACTGCCTTATTCATCGGTCTACTCCATTACCAGCGAATTACGGCCGAGCCATAGGTAAGGCCGGAGCCAAAACCTAACAACATTATAAGATCGTTAGTCTTGAGCAGTCCCTTTTCTTCCATTTCCGCCAAAGCTACCGGAATGCTGGCCGAAGAGGTATTAGCATACTCTGCAATGTTCATGTAGAATTTCTCTTCCGGAATACCAAACCGCTTCCCAGCTGCCTGCACGATGCGCGCATTGGCCTGGTGAGGTACGAGCCACGCAAAATCCTCAAGCTTATAGACCGTTTCGTGGAGCATTCGCTCTATAAGCGTGGTCATGGCCTTTACTGCAAAGTCGTATACGTGGTGGCCATTCATGGAGATCTTCGGCACGACAGGTTCCATGCGGCTATATGCGGAAGTCCTTGGCGTTTGTACCATGTAGAGGTCCAATGCACCGCTTCCTTCGGCACCAAGCACCGTAGAAAGTACTCCTCTGCCGGGCTCGTCGATTTGAGATACCACAGCGGCACCTGCAGCATCGCCGAAGAGCACTGCCGTGGAACGGTCTTCCCAGTCCACCAGTCGGCTTAGCGTTTCTGCGCCGATTACAAGTCCGTGTTTGCCGTGGTGGCGTTCCAACATCGAGGATGCAACGTCCAACGCATAGATAAAGCCAGTGCATCCCGCCGTGATATCAAAAGCCGCGCAGCCAGAAGCCCCGAGCTTATCTTGTACGATGCATGCCGTGGCAGGAAAACCAAAATAATCTGGTGTTGCGGTCGCAACCAGAATGAAATCCAGGTCATTTACCTGTATGTTGGCCTTTGCAAGGGCTTTCTTGGCCGCTTCAGTCGCGAGGTCGCTGGTTTGCATTCCATCGGGGGCCAAGTGCCTCGTACTAATACCTGTATGAGAATGGATCCACTCATCAGTTGTATCTATTTTCTTTGCAAGATCGTCATTGGTCACCCTGAGTTCAGGAATGTATGACGCTATTGAGCGTATGACAACAGACATTCTGTGTCCTCCTTACGCATTAGGAAGGTTTTACCGCTTGGTTATATAAGTATAACATAAAAAGAGTAGTGATATTCTCTAGTCCTGTCAAGTTGACACAATCCGTAATAGTGTATGAATTGTGTGTCAAAAATTCATTGGACTATTCCTTTCACTACTCATTTTAGGAAATTCGGTCTAGGATTGCCCACCTTCGGATATCAATGCCGCTGGTTGGATTGGCTTATCAATCTGCTCGACACCTTGCGGTGTAATGCCCAACACAAGCTGATTGAATTCGGCTTCATCTATAGCTTCTTTTTCGAGCAGCGTCGTGGCAACTTTTTCCAGCGTGTCCTTTTTGGCCATCAAAAGCTCCACCACATGCTCGTAACGTTCGCGAATTATCCTCGCTATCTCGTCA
>JAFIHQ010000062.1 GCA_017849315.1 Treponema sp. | reverse complement strand
TGGTCTGTATCGCGTGGGTTTGCTCGGCACAATTTTCACCATGGAAGAAGATTTCTACGTCAAGAGACTCGAATCGAGATTTGACCTTGAGGTTTTGATACCTGAAAAGGACGACAGACAGATCGTCAACAACATAATCTTTTCCGAGCTTGTAAAGGGAATTGTCAAGGAATCGTCCAAGAACGAATACTTGCGGATAATGGACAAACTAAAAAGACAAGGCGCCCAAGGCATTATCTTGGGCTGCACCGAAATCGGACTTTTGATAAGAGATTACGACCTGCCGCTTTACGACTCCGCCATACTCCACGCGAACAAGGCGGCAAAAATGAGCCTCATCCCGTAAGATTTATGCTTCCTGTGGTACGGTCGGTGATCATTTTCCGGAAAAGGAGAGAGGACAAAATCCTGGACACATTTCGGAAAACAGCACTTGGTACCAACGCGGGGTAATGAACATACAAGGCAAATATACAGCGCTTAAAGCTCATGTAAGAGAACCATTCGAATGCTCATCAAAGATGATGTACGCCCCCCCAAAAAAAGATGGGGTCCGGCACACCCTAAGCGCGACTCAAAACAAATCCCAGCACCGCCGCAAGTGACGAACTTATAAAGTTGACCATGTTGTTGGTAACGAAAGCTAAACCATTGACCCGTAAGTTAGCCTTGCCATCGGAGACCGGCTTTTCCGTCACCTTTCCTGTGTGCGTTGAGAGGTACTTAGCTTGTAAAGTTGCCCCAAGAATGCTGTCAATGATCGAACCGAAGAAGCCCGAAACAAGGACAATCCCGCCATACATAAGCGCTCTCGGTATAGAAACAATGCTCAGTCTGGCAAGGAAATAGAGAACTGCAATTAACAATGAACCAAGTACCGACGCTGCAAGGCCAAGCACGGTAATGCCCCCAGAAAGACCGCGCTCCACAGGCTTAAAGGTTACAATAGAAAAAGGCATCTTTTCGCTGAGCACTCCCCATTCGGAAGCCCAGGTATCGGCATTACTCGCAGCGAAAGCAGAAAAAAACCCCACAATTGCAATCTCAGTTTTTGTAAAATAGTAAAGAATGGCAAAAAAAACAGCAGCGCCGCTCGTCGCCAAGACCTGCCTAATATTGCGTGCACCAGGGTTTTCGTGGAGTTCACGCTCGATCGGTTCCTTAACTGTCTTTCCTCTCTTGGTAAGAAAAGACGAAGTAAGAAAGAAAACAAGAAGCGTCATCAAAAAGATAGTGCCGCCAAGCACATAAAGGATTGTAGCGAGCACAGCTGCAGCTATTGCTGCCCACATGTCGAGTGCCCCTTTTCTCCACGCAAAAAAGGAGATTCCCGCCGCGATAAGCACCTGAAATACACCCAAGAGAACAGAAAATACCATTAAAAATCCCCTTTTCAATCGAATATAAGAGTTTTTTCGTGCAGCTTGGAACTAAAACTCTTTAGTATAAATCGTATATGTTTTCGGCACCGTAGTCCGGTGTCCCTCAATACACCAGTGCCAAAAGGCCAGAAACAAGCAATGGCACGGTCAGATTATCAAAACCCCACGGAGTAATCAGTTCAGCCAATGTGGCAGCAATTGCCACGAGCAAAGAAACTAAGACTGCGTTGGCTAGGCCGCCTGCGAGCAAAAACAATAGAAGCACAATAAAAGAAGCACCCAGCATGGTCAGCGAACCCGCGAGTGATTTATTGGTACCCAGTAGTTTTTTGCTCTTCACAGATGTACCAACCACTGCCGCAAGACCATCTCCATAGCCCATAACCAAGAACCCTGCCCCACCAATGATTGCTTCCTTCGGCGTACGCCCCAAGGTCAAAAAAGACAGAATACACAGGGAAATCGCATAATAGACGGTTCCGAGGTCCCCTTTCCCTTCGCCCCGCTCCATCGCTGTAAACAAATTCTTTCGATACGACAGAGCATTTAGCACAATAAAGGCTGCAGGCACGATAGACGCTACCCATGGCGAATTGAAGAATATCATGCCAATAAACCACCAGTTGGAAACCATGATATGCACGAATTTCCTGCTGAGTTCCTTACTCCGCCGCTCCACAAAACGACCAAGAAAAAGAATCAAAAAAACATAGGCAAACGAAACAATGATTCCAAGAATATTCATCATTACGATCGATCCCCCTTTTTGGCACTGGAAACGCCCGATTTGGCGTTCCGGATATATGGTTGTGTACCTTGTTCACCCGTTAAGGCAGTTAGACGTCTACGGAGCTTTTGTTTTTCTGCATCAACAACGACGGCTCGCGTCGAAAAAACGTCGTATTTATTTTTGCGTACTACATCGAGAATCCCTCTGTAATATGCCGCGGCAAGAGCAATGACCCTTACACTCTCAGCATCATATTCGGCAAAACTAAGGGCTGCACGGTCGTATAGAGCCTCCGCTCTGTGGGCAAAATACTCCCAGAGGTCCACAAAGGCCTGGTTTAGTGTGGAGTGTGCCAGTTCCTCCCGTGAATAACAAAAACGCCGCATCGCATCTTCAGGCAGATATACTCTCCCAAGGCGATAATCCTCGCCAATATCGCGAAGAATATTCGTAAGTTGCATCGCAGTGCCCAGATCTGCCGCTGACTGCCTGAGAGACTCCGATGTTTTACCGGCAAGAATAGGTAGAAGCATAAGCCCTACCGATCCTGCAACAAGGTAGCAGTACCGGTAGAGAGTTTCTTCGTCCTGAATGATATGGAAATGTGAATCCATCTCTTGGCCTTCAATCATGAGATTGAAAGCATTTATATCGATCGCATAATGCTTGCGGGCCCGATCAAGTTCGCGCCAGTATGGCTTATCCGGAACTTGTCCTTGCCCAAATGCTGCCAGTTCCTGCTTAATCTGAGGAAGTGAGCCTGTCCCAAGATCTACTGCATCGTCTGCATCCCGGCAGAACGCATAAACTGCAAAAACTGCATCTCGCTTGGATGCCGGCAGCAAGCGAAAGGCAAGATAAAAGGTGGTCGAGTTGCGCCGGATTACCTCACGACATAGATACGCGTCAGTGTGCGTTGCCATCTGCAATCACCTTTTCCGCGGCGAGACGCGCGCTTGTTAAGACAATCGGTACACCAGCACCCGGATGAACGCTGCTGCCAGCAAAATAAAGCCTACGGTATTTTCGTGCTAC
This sequence comes from Treponema sp., assembly GCA_017849315.1. Classification (GTDB taxonomy): domain Bacteria; phylum Spirochaetota; class Spirochaetia; order Treponematales; family Rectinemataceae; genus JAFIHQ01. The sequence continues at coordinate 3,984 of JAFIHQ010000062.1, read as the reverse complement.
AGGTTGAGGTCTCAGGTGATTACTCTGTGACAGAATCGGCCTTAACCCAAATGTGGCACCATAATACGCATTGAATTTCGATTCAAAATCATTTGGCGTAAAGAGTGTTTCAGCTAACACGTGCATTCGCACATCACGAAGTGGCTTTATTTGTTCAATTTTTGCGTATACTTTTTCCTTAAGCCCATCCAAAGTGGCTTTATCGCGCCAGTTGGTATCGCCTTCTTGCAGATTTGGCACCGGCACGAGTACATAAAGTCCCAACTTGCCTTCAGGAGCCAGACTCTTATCTTTAATGCCAGGCGCATACACGTAAACAGAAGGATCGCTAGGGAACTTGCCGTTAAAAATGTCGTCCAGGTTGCCCTTAAAATCTTTGGAAAACGCCAGACTGTGGACGGTCAGACCAGGAAAATCATCTTTATCCAGATTGAGATACATCATAAGGCACGAGCACGAATATTTTCGCTTATCGAGGTTTGCCTTGGAATACTTACCCTGCTTAAAATCCGGTGGCAATAACGCATCCAGCGCGTAAGGGAAATCCGCAGTACAGAGCACATAGTCGGCTGGGTGAAGATTGCCAGCAACCCAAACACCTTTGGCTTCGCCTTCTTGAATCTCGATCTTTTCCACAGGTGCCTCATAATGAATAACTCCCCCCATTTCTTTGACAAGCCGCTCGAGCCCCTGTGCCATTGTATACATGCCACCTTTTATGAACCAAACGCCGTAAATAAGCTCAATCATGGGAATTATTGTGTAGATCGATGGCCCATTGAAGGGCGAGACACCGATGTATAGTGTTTGGAAGCTCAAAAGCTCCTTCAACTTCTCGTCATGCACGAACTTCCCGATCGAATCGTACGCATTGTTAAACGTACGCAATTTAAGCCCCGCTGCCAGAGTCTGTGGGTTCCAAAAATCAGAGGGCTTGTCAAAGGTTCGTTCTATAAAGTTTTCCTTAGCAACAAGATACCGTTTGTATACATCGGCAAGATATGCAAGGTACCCTTGAGTTTCTTCATAACTGATCGACTCCAACGTTGGAACAAGTTTGGAAAGTTCAGAAGAAGCCGGGTGGACCACGCCGTCAGCAAAATAGACATTGTAGATTGGATCAAGGCGCTCCATTGGAATATAGTCATCAGGGTTACGCCCACAGTAGATAAATACTTCGCGATAAACATCCGGCATCATAACGATGGTCGGTCCAAGATCGAATCGGAATGAGTCCTTTTCAACTAGTCCCATTCGGCCACCCGGCCGGTCTTCCTTCTCGAACACCTCTACCGCAAATCCGGCTTTTGCAAGCCGAGCTGCAGCTGCGAGGCCACTCACTCCTGCACCCACTACAATGGCATGCTTGACATTCTTCACTTTTTTCCCCTTCTTGTCGTCCTGATGGGTCGCCATCAATTACCCTTATACTATATATAAAAAGCATTACATGAATCAACTTCTCCAAGCGAAGTGTTGCCAACAAATGGCCAAAGAGCCCCTAAACCTCCATACATAAGGTGCAACGACATTATCATCCCAAACACTCTCAACGCTTGGCATCCTGATTTTGTTCGATCTATTATAGGAAAAGTCCGATCAAGAGATGACGGACATGAAGACCGTTGGCCTCATTGGCGGCGGCAAATGCGCTCACAGGTGGACTTATGCGACTTTGGACACTACATCCGCAATATCTCGACACAAAGGGCCTTACCGCGGCCTGGCGCGAAGGTCTGCTTGCAAAGAAAGTTCTGGAAGGTAAAACCGAAGGATATACCAGACACCCTCAGCTTGAGCGTTTCAGGGAGTCTCCAAACCCCATCGATGCCATAAATACATATCTCTTCTATTTATGGACCGAAGCTTGTACGCGCGGTTACGCCTTCGACAGAAACAAATTCACCATAAACGAAACCCGAATCACCGCGCCCAGAGAAGCGCCCGATGAAGAACGCGGAGATGCCTCCGAAGAACCGTCGCACCAAGCCCCCAAAATCGAAGTTACTTCGAGTCAAGTGCTGTATGAGTACGAGCTGCTAAAGTACAAACTGGCAATTCGCGATCCTGTAAAGTTGCGCCAAATCGAAGGCTTGGAGGTTCTTATGGTTAATCCGCTCTTCTGCGTCAAAGACGGCAACATCGAGCGCTGGGAGAAGGTCCGGCCGGAGATTATGGCAAGGCTTACCGAACAAGCTGAAGTCAAGATCCAATCGAACCACTACTTTTTATGAGGTCCATCCTGTATGATCCTGTCATTACGATCCCTTCATGAGGAATGTCAGACCAATGAAAAAGGAAATTGAAGACTACTTTGCACAGTACCCAGTGGAGATACAAGACAGACTGGCGCGAATTCGTAACATCTGCTTTGAGGAAGTCCCTGATGCCGACGAGGCTATAAAATATCGAATGCCTACCATTATCTGGCATGGCGACTTAGTGTACTGTGCCGCCTTCAAGAACCACATTGGCATTTACCCGCTGCCAACAGTGCTCCTAGCACTTAGGAGAGATATACAAGGTTATAAGACTGGCAAGGGCTCGATTCAATTTAGCAACGACAAGCCCTTGCCAGAACTATTAATACGAAGAATCGTGATCACAAGAAAAGCTGAAATAGTGGAGCAAATGAAAAAAGTTGGCCAGTCTTGAGACCTCACCAACAGAGGTGAGCCGGTACCATGTGTATCGCGCAGAGGGCAGTGGCGCAAAAATGAACAGGAGACTTTCGAGGTTGAACAATGGGGTACACTAAGTACTTTTTGTGAGTTTCGGTTGTAGACCCTCTTTCGCCCTGTAACCTATAATGGCAATACTCATAACTAACACACGAACACAGGAGGTCGATTATGCTTAAAGGCATTCCCGAAATAATTTCACCGGATTTACTCAAGATTCTTGACGAGATGGGTCATGGCGACGATCTTGTGATCGGCGATTCGAATTATCCCGCAGCGAGCAACGCCAAGCGGCTTGTGCGCGCGGATGGCCAGAATGTGCCCGACATGCTGGATGCAATCTTGAGCCTCTTCCCGCTCGATACTTTTGTGGAGAAGCCTGTAACCCTGATGCAGGTCGTAAAAGGGGACCCAACGGTGCCCGAAGTGCAGGACCGGATTCGGGCTGTGGTACGCAAACACGATCAGCGCGGCGATGCTGCAATTGGCACCACGGAGCGCTTTGAGTTTTACGAGCGCGCCAAGCAAGCCTATGCTATCGTTGCGACCACCGAACACGGAGCCTACGGCTGCGTCATTCTCAAGAAGGGCGTCATTCACTAGTTTTTAGGCGACTCTTTGTGCACTCTGTCGCGGCGAAAAGAGTAGCTGTCCTGCAGGCTTAGCGCCCATGCCACGAACGGACAATTTCGGCATAGCGATTTTGCACCACCTCGATGACAGACTCCCAGGAACTGTACAACGTACTCCTTGCGTTCTGTCCCACCGTTCGGCGCAAAGAGTCGTTCTGGATTGCCCGTGTGATGGTTTCGGCATAATCGCGTTCGGCATTATTGCTCAAAAAACCATTCTCTCCATCGACGATACCTTCTGCGGTGGGTGAATGCTGTATCATCACGGTCGGCAACTCGAGTGCGGCTGCTTCCTTTATTGTCAGGCTGGATGTGTCATAAAGCGAGGGGAAAAGCAGCAAGTCCGCCCGCGCGTAGGCTCTTTTTATAAATTCTCTATCACGAACAATGCCACGAAATTCAACCTTCCCTGAAAAACCAAATTCGCCAACCTTCTGCTCCATGGCCCCGCGATATCTGCCATCTCCGATAAAAACCATCTTAAAGGGAATCTCCTTCTGGTTAAGAACATTGAGCGCTTCGATGATCAAGTCTACGTTCTTCTCTGGGATGTGTTGCCCAACATAGACAAAAACAAATATGTCGTCAGGGACATTCAGGAGCACCCCGCCCTCTCTTCTCAAGACGGGAATTTCGGAGATGTCGACAGAGAGGTCTGTGCCGTTTGGCAT
>JAFIHQ010000007.1 GCA_017849315.1 Treponema sp. | reverse complement strand
TTGATTCACGGGCTAACCGGGAGGAGGTCGAACCACGGTACAGACCAGGAGCTACGGAGCCAGGTGCTGGCGCTGTATAAAGAGAAATACAGAGGATTTGGGCCGACGTTGGCGAGTGAAGAGATGGCAGAGCGGGAAGGCCTAGGTGTCAAAGTAGAGACCTTACGGCAGTGGTTAGTGAAAGAAGGGCTCTGGGAAGCACGGCGACACGGTACGAGGGGGTATCATGCGCGGAGGTTGCCACGGGAACGGTTTGGAGAGTTGGTGCAGTTTGACGGGAGTGACCACGAATGGTTTGAAGATCGGAGACCGTGCGATAGTAGCCACTCTGGGAGACTTCTGCGATCCCAGTCATCTATCGGTTTTTGAAAGACAAAACCAGAAAGAGGCGCTTTGGATGTTTTCAAAAAAGGAAAAAGGCGAGAATGCACACATCCTCGCCTTATGTGAACACCCTAAACCTATGGGTCGAGCTACTTTTTCGACTGAATTATCTTCAAGTATTCTTTCCGCTCCAGCAGTAACGAAATCAACGTACCACCCAGAATTGCCCAGAGCGTTGAACCAATGTTGAAGATTTTGATATTACTCATCGTAATCATGAGCGAGAAAAGCACTCCCATCTTGAGATTCGATGTAAACGCTTGGGTAAAGTTGTTTGCAATAACCGTCAGCATGGCTATACCGGCCAAAACATCAATAAATGAAGTTGGAACCGATCTGGTAAAAGAAATAACGAGCGGTGATATTATTGCAACAACGACCATCAGTATGCCAGCCAAGACTGCCGAAGAGTATCTTTGCTCCGGCTTACCAATTTCTGGTCCCGCCATCATTGCTACGGTCGGTCCACCAACCACTGTATTATGTCCACCGAAGAATGAATTAATAATTGTCCCTATTCCGCTAAGAATTACAAATGCGTTGACGGGCGGTTCATACCCTTGCGTTTTGAGTATGCCGATCGCTTGAATATTTCCAAAACCAACGGTCAGCAAGGCAAGTGGAATTGTGAGCTCTAGAATCGCGGACAGATTAAAGGTTGGAGCAATAAAAGTCAAAGAAGAAAAGCTGAACCCAATATTCGCCAGGTTTACCTTCCCAATCGCGAGTGCCAAGACAAATCCTAAGACGAGGGCGCTCAGAATTGGGGGAAACTTCTTGGAGATGACAGGTAACATACTAAAGATTATGAAGATAAGGAAAGTACCTCCGGCAATAACTGGATCAACGGAGACAGCCTTAATAATTGAAATGCCATAGGTCACCAATGCTCCGGCTATCATTGCCTGAATAATGGGTATGGGTATGTATTTAAGAAATGCCTTGAACAACCCTGTTATCCCCAAAAGAAATACAAGAATGCCAGATAGAAGTATGGCGCCAAGAATGTCGCTGAAAGCATACCTTGCAAGTGCGCTTCCAATTATCGCTATGGCAGGAATGGAAAACGCAAACTGGACCGGCTGCCTATATCGAAGCGAAAAAATCACGGTCAGCACGCCGCCAACAAGAAAAATCACGGTTAGCCAGGAAATAGCAAGATTGTCTGCAAGTTTAGCATCATTCAGCAGTTTGAGAAGAAGAAAAACTGGCCCTTCTCCAAACAAAGTGGCAGCAATAGCAACACCCACACCTGATGGTGTAAGACTTTTTCTAAAGTCCCTAACGGACTCCTTCATTGGTACGCCATTCTCCAGATTTAGCATATTTGCCTCCTATGTCGAATTGTTTGGGTCACACGGTCCGCCTGCATTCGACAAGACTAGACCGCATGACCCGTTTGTACATTCTCTCCTAACCAGTAGCTCTCAGTGACTGTATTTTCTCTGCAATGCGGCGTACTTCTGACCTACAAGAATTGCTCCTTGAGCCACATCGTCAGGAATCCGTTGGTATGGAGGCCTGCTCGGTCCAGCATTGACAAGCCCCGCGGCATTGAAGCGTGTCTTCTCAAGTTGAATGTTGTAAATCGAGAAATCATGGAAATTGCCCTTGGGGAAGAGGGTTTTGTAGGCGTCCCTTAGTTCCATGGTAATGGTGTAGGCAAGACTTTCATTACCCGACTCCAATGCATCCTTTAAGGCGAGAAGTGGCGCCATGCCGCAGTTGCCGCTGCCGGTCCAGGTCGCCTTAGCCTTGGACGGTGCCCATTTCCAAGCATAATACCAATCACTATCCAAGGGCATAATCACGATATTGTCCCCTGCGGCTTCTATGTCCGCCAAGTACTGCGCTCCTACTGATATGTATTTCGACGCAATAACATTCGGAATTTTTGCCAATCTGCCATAAACACGGGGGGACATTTTCCCCTTGAAGGCTTCGGGATTGTCGTAGACAATCATGGGAGCGTCCGGAAGCGCCTCGGCGACATCGCTGTAGAAGCCGACAATGCCGTCCTCGTCAAGCTCCTGCCACATGGGCCTTCCTAAGAAAAGTCCAGTTGCACCCATAGCCATAACCTCTTTGGCCCTCCGGATCGCATCCCGCGTGTTGAGTGTCGTTGCACCGGCAAAGACTGGGACACGTCCCTTCGCACTTGAGATGACCGTTTGGTTGAATTTCCGCCATTCTGGTTCTGTGAGCGTAGCCCCTTCACCAAAAGTTCCATTAGTCAGAATTGCGTCAACGTGGTTCTCTATAAGCATATTGACAATTCGTTCAGATTCCACATAATCGACCGAATCTTCGCAGTCCCACCGTGCACCATTCGCTGTGGCAGGGGTCGGCATAATGTTGTATACGCCTTTGACGTCTTCCGCGGTAAACTTGAGCGCCATATATACCTCCAAATGGTAAGATGCTAGTATTCTAGTATGCCACTGCAATACCGTCAAGCTTTTTTTAACAAGAGAAGGATGGTAGCTGATTTGAGGATGATATCTGGCTTTGGACACGCTCGAATGGTGGATTATCCGGTCACCAGATTATCCCGTCAGGCGAAAGGGCCCTTGTAAGGTTGATTCCCCACGTGATATCAACTAGTATCTAGTTGTTTAGAGAGTGTGAGCCTCTCGATAAGAACCGCTTGATACGATAAAAGGAGAGGTTTTTTAACAATGTCGGGCATGACACGTAGCGATCTAGCATATAAACAGATCAAAGATTGGCTGCAGAACTCAAAGACAAAGCCAGGTGAGATTATTTCATCTTATAGGATATCCCAGACTTTGAACTTAAGCCGGACTCCTGTAACTGCTGCGCTCAAAAAACTTGAGCATGAGGGGTTTATAGAGATCATACCTCAAGTCGGTTGTAGTATACGCCAGCCCAATTCCGACGAAGCAAGGGAAGATTTCTTAATTAGGGCAGTCTTAGAGGGATTTGCATGCGAAATAGCGACAGAACGATACTCGCAGGCGGATCTAGATCGTCTGAAATCGATCTACCAAGAGAGCATCCTCGCCTCAAGAGAACAGGATTCCATCCATTATGCAAAATGCAATAAAGAATTCCATCAGACCATCAGCAACCTTTCTGGCAATAGGCGGTTAATTGAAATCGTCAATCGATTCTGGGAAAACCTAACCTATCAGTTTGTGGGCAATACCTTTGTGTACGAAAGAAACCAAGTCTCATTGGAAGAGCACGGTGCAATACTTGAGGCCATTGAAAAAAGGGATGCTCAAGTTGCACGCCGCCTGATGGAATCACACCTTAGGCGTTGCACAGAAGATTTCTGTGCAGCTATCGGCAATAATGGCCCATCAAATCCATAACGGTGTCTTCGCTGCGCAGCCCTCTCAGGACAAGACATCGTAACCAGCTTACTTTGTTAGAGGCCAGCCTCGCAGATGAAGCATGGCGGGTTTCTTCTGCACCCAAAACTCGGTCTTGTCGCTCGTGGACTTCGGGTAAAGGGTCGAGGTCAGTACTGTCGTTCCGTCTTGCGCATACACTTCTAAAGACGAGCGATCCAGAATCAGACGTAAGCGGAGCGTGCTCTGTAGGGTTGAGGCCTCATTAGTGCGGAGCTTGGCACGATAAACCTGGCAGTTGGGGTGTGTCTCTATGGTGCTTCGGATTGGTATCCCACTCTGTGAACGGTCGAGGGTTATTACTTGATCTGTGGTATCCCACGTGAGGACAGTTTTTTCCGTGTCGCCTTTGAAAAGCTCGATGCCGACAAGTGCTCCGTAACCTGTTTTCAATTCAAGTTCGATGTCCAAGTGCTGACCGATGAGCCCTGGAATTGCCAATCGCCCTTCTATACACCCTTCATATTCTATAGGTTCTGCGGGTGATTCCCGATAAGCCTCAATTTCTCGTACCGGGCGCTGTGCGAGGTGGCCATCCTTCCAAAACAGCTCGCGGGGCAATGTCATCTGGCCCGTCCAGCCATGACCAAGCTCGTGGGTTGGGAAGGTTCGTTGCCAGGCCTGCATCCACGCAATAAGGATTGTACGGCCGTCTGGGGTTCTAAGCGTTTGCGGTGCGTAAAAGTCCGGCCCTTTGTCTAATTCTTGCGTCTGCCCTTCTGGCTCGAAATGAGCCCGCTCTGGATCAAGAAGCCCCTTGGTCCAAACTACCGAATGGTGATTCTGAAACGTATAGGCTTCAGGCATAGTTCCTATGGCCGACCACATGAGAACATCTTTGCCTTCGAGATCGAAATAGTCGGGGCACTCAACCATGCCAGAGAGATTACCCGATCCCTCCAAAAGCACCCCGACGTACTGCCAAAAAACGAGGTCGGACGATTTAAAAAGCAGCATTCGTCCTCTGCCTGTTGTGGTCATATTGCCGGCGATGCAATACCAACTGTCCTTTCCTTTCCAGAGTTTAGGATCACGAAAATCTTCTTTATTCGAATCAGGTGGAAGCAACTCTGCAGAAATAACGGGGTTGAATTCGTATTTTTGGTAGCGCTGTCCATCGCCAAACGCCAAACATTGCACTTGCTGCCTCAGTACTTTGCCATCTTTTTCATCATTTCCATGGGATGAATCTTCACTCACAGTCTTCTCAGAAAACCCAGTGTAAAGCAAAACATGTTTGTCCTGATGGGTGATGGCAGACCCTGACCAACACCCCTGCGCATCATACGGCTTATCCGGCGCAAGAGCCAATGGCAGATTTTTCCATGAAATGAGGTCTGGTGAAACAGCATGTCCCCAGTGAACAGGTCCCCAGAGACTACCAAAAGGGTTATTCTGATAGAAGAGATGATACATCCCGCCAAAGTAGGAAAAACCATTTGGATCATTCATCCAGCCCCGTGGCGGCGAAAAATGAAAATGGCCTCTGAATTCAGGGTTTGTGCCTGGGTTTTCGTCACGGTTAAGACTGTCGCTCATAGATTTTCTCCTTCGTACGATATTCATGTATAATGCAATATTGCATAAACTGTCAACAATTCTTCAGAAATATTTGCACATTTAATGCAAGATCGACAATTTCTGCCTTGACATATCTTTAATTGGCATTTAGTATTGCACTTATAGGCACAAGTTTATGCAATTTTGCATAATTCAGTGCATAGTATTGCGTAGGAGGTAGACAATGAAGAAGAAACTGTTAGCCGCCTTCTTGATCACCGTGGCCCTCGCTGGCGCTTTTGCACAACAGCAAAAGATTACGGTCATGTTTCAAGCCACTGGCGACGAAGGCAAAGCCTTTAAAGCGATGTTCGATCGCTTTACAAAGGACACCGGCATCCAGATTGAGCCCATGTTTGTGCCCCACGATGTGTATTTTGAGAAATTTACCGCGGCGGTCGCTTCAAAGCGAGTGCCAGACGTAATGCAGCTTGACGCGCCTTTCCTTGCCAATTTTGTTTGGAATGGCTATCTCGTCCCCCTGACAGGACTTCTGGACCAGAAAGTACTAGACGATCTTACTCCTTCCAGCCGCGCCCAAGGCACCTATCCAATCGATGGCCAGTTGTATGCCTTTGGTAATGCCGATAGCACTGTCCTGCTTTTTGGAAGCAAGAAGCTTCTTAAGGCCGCTGGAGTGCGCATTCCAACTGGTATCAAGGACGCGTGGACAAAGGATGAGTTCGATGACGCTCTTGCAAAACTCGCAAAGCTGCCCGATGTAAAGTGGCCTTTGGATATGTTCAGAGCTTATGGCATCAAAACGGAATGGGCCACCTACGCTTTCCAGCCAGTTTTTGAATCCTTTGGCGGCAAGTTGATCGACACCACCACTTGGAAGGCCAAGGGCGCGCTCGATTCGCCAGAAAGTGTTGCGGCTGCCACAGAGATTCAGAGTTGGGTTAAGAAGGGATACGTTGTTCCGTCTTCATCCGGTACTAACGCCCTCTATCGCGACAAAGACAAAGCAGCCCTTGCATGGGGTGGCAACTGGTATTGGAGCGAAGCATATCCAACCATGAAGGACGACCTTGTGGCGATTCCCCTTCCCAATTTTGGAAAAGGCGTCAAGTCTCCTAACGGTACCTGGATTTGGGGCATAACCCGCTATGCAAAAAATCCAAAAGCTGCAGCAAAATTCATCAACTATCTTGCCAATGACAAACAATTCGCTAAGGAACTGCCTGGTGTTTATCCTGGGCTAAAATCCTGGGCAAGTGTGCTCCCCGCTTACACCGACCCGACCAAGATGAAAGTCGCCTTCGATCAGGCAAACGTCGCTGTACCGAGGCCTGCCTATCCTGGCTATCCAGTTATTACGACCGCTTTCCAAACTGCCTTTGACAACATCTTGAGTGGCGCCGATCCTAAGCAAGAGCTTTCCAAGGCGGCTGCCCTCATAGATCAGGATTCTCTGGATCATGACGGATATCCACCCTTTGGTGACTAATTCGCTTAGGGGAATACTTCCCTCTTGCGAATTCGGTTTCGCAGCGTTTTAAGTGTAGATGGGCCCCACTCGCCCGGGTGGGGCTTTTGCAGAACTGTCGATTTATAACTTTTGAATCGAAGGGGTTTGAAAAATGAAGACAAGAAGGCTCAGCCCCGACTCTCTAACTATGGCTGCTATGATCACACCGGCGCTCGTATTGCTTGTCCTTTTTCTTGTTGTACCATTTTTTATCTCGATTGGGCTTTCTTTCACCAATCAGCGCCTTCTGCCCGGCCCAATTCCTACAAAGTTTGTCGGGTTGCGGAACTTTGAAACAATACTGAAGGATGCCGAATTCTGGCGCGCATTTTTGAATGTTCTCTTGTTTACTGCTATGGTAATTCCGCTACAGTGCGGATTTGCGTTGCTCAGTGCCATCCTGCTTAATGGCCAGAAGAAGGGGCAACGCCTTTTCCAGGGCGCTTTTTTCCTTCCATACATTACGCCGATGGTCGTTGTCTGTGTAATCTGGTCGACTATGTTTCAGTTTCCCTCAGGAGTCCTTAACAGCCTTCTCAAAATCCTTAGCTTTGGAATGGCTCAGCCAGTCGAATGGCTAGGGAATCCCAAGACCGCACTTCTTTCCATAACGCTTCTTTCTGCCTGGCAGGCGTACGGTTTCCAAATGGTCATCTATATGGCAGGGCTCCAGAACATCCCTGTAGAGCTCTACGAAGCCGCTGCGATGGACGGAGTCCATGGCTGGAAGCGTTTTACCTCCATAACATGGCCAAGTCTATACCAGACAAATGTTTTCGTCCTGATTATTACTACCATTCAGGCACTTCAACTTTTTACGCAAGTCAACATTCTGACGCAGGGTGGCCCTCAGAATTCCACTAATACCCTTGTTCACTATATTTATAGAACGGGCTTTGTGATCCAGAACATCGGCAAGGCATCTGCTGCCTCAATCATACTCTTTATTCTGGTCGTGGTAATTTACTTTAGCCTCTCCAAGCTTACACAAAACGACCCGACGGAGGCAAAAGTATGAGTAGACGAAGAGTTGCAGACACGGTCAGAACGCTTGTTTTAACGGTACTGTCTTTGCTCATAATTTCTCCTCTTATAATACTTTTTGCATCAAGCTTGAAAGGCACACGTCAGGAAATTCTGGCAGACGCAGGAAGTTGGAAGGCATTTATTGTGACAAAGCCAACCTTACAGAACTTTGTTGAGGTACTTAGTCCGGATTCAATGACGCCTTTCCTACGGTACCTTCTTAACTCGACCATAGTTTTGGTGTTGACCGTTGTGCTGACCATCGTCGTCAGCAGCATGGCGGCGTTTGTTCTGTACCAGGGCAGGTTTAGAGGCAAGAAACTCCTTCTCGCAGGGATAACTGCGCTTTACATCATACCTATGGAAACAATCATGCTTCCCATGTTGTATGAAGTCCTGAATCTTGGTATCTCGGACAGTTACTTTGTTCAGGTGCTACCCTTTGTTGCAAGCCCGCTTTTCATCTTTTTCTTTTACCAGTTTTTCTCTCAAGTGCCCAGTTCGATTGGAGAAGCAGCGCTGATAGACGGTGCAGGACCTTTTCGCATCTATCTACAAATCTACATGCCGCTCAACAAATCGGCCCTTGCCACCGTCGCAATACTTCAGGGTATGAGTATGTGGAATCAATACCTTTGGCCATTGCTGTCAGTAAGCACTGATAATTACAGGCCAATAACTGTAGCGATTGCATCCTTTTTCGGGTCGGACACGATACTCTGGAACCTTGCCATGGCAGGATCGGTACTTATGATGCTTCCTGTGCTAATCTTCTATTTGGCCTTCCAACGGTATTTTATTGCATCTGTCATGAGCTCGGCGGTAAAGGAATAGCAATTGCCGAAAACTGGAAAGAAGTATACTGTTGGCCTATGAAACAGCGCACAACCATATCAGAAATGGCAGCTCAACTCGGCGTATCACCTTCGACTGTTTCACGGGCCCTGCACAATAGTCCGACCATTTCGGCACAAAGAAAAGCTGAAGTATGGAAGCTTGCAGAATCGCTGGGGCTCAAGGTTGTAAGACCTGCAAAAAGCGAAGCCACTCATTGTTCGGGAATCATCGCGTGCGTCGTTCCAAGTATTTCTCATCCTTTTTTTGTCGACATCATTGAAAAACTCGAAGGAGTCTGTGCGCAGCGGGGATATGACCTCTTGCTTCGCAGTTCGAATGCAACGCCAGCCACCGAATACTCGATCGTCGAAGATCTCATCGGTAAGCACGTAGACGGTGTCATATTCATCCCATGTAGTACCGACATGACTCCTCTCAAGACCTGTGTTGAAAGTCTGAAGACGGTTGTCATTACGCAGCAGACAGGTTTGTGTCCAAGTATCGGAATCAACCACGAAGAAGGTGGCAGGCAGGTTGCCGAACATTTCAAAGAGATCGGGAAACATTCATGCCTGCTCATCGGGCCGCCCAATGACGCAAAATTCTGTGGCTTCCGTTCTTACGTCGAGACAGAAAGTCTTACGAATTTTTCAATTTCAGATTTAGATGTCGATGGATGGGATTCGCGCTATATTTTCGATACACGTCAGGCTTTGCTGGATAACTATGATGAAAAAAGTATTAGACAGTTCGATTGCATTTTTGCCAAGACCGACCTTGCAGCGGTCGGTACGTACCACGCGTTGCACGATTTAGGCGTTTCCATACCAGACGAAATGGCTGTGTGTGGCTTTGACGATACACCACTTGCCAGGGCTGTGTATCCTGCCCTTTCGAGCGTGGCCCAACCAGTAGGGCAGATAGTCAATTTTGGATTCACTTTACTTACGCGTCTCATAGACGAGCGTGAGAATTCGCCTGGCGCAATGACGTACACGCTCAAACCAAATCTTGTGATACGTGGTTCGACCTTTCTGGGTAAATGACTCTGCGACAGAGTTACTAAGTGATAAAACGAGGCAACAGGCATGCAATATCGTCAATTAGGGAAATCGGGGCTCTTGGTCTCTGAGTTGTGCTTAGGCACCATGAGTTTTGGTAGCGCGGGCTCATGGGCCAATGTTGGCAGCCTGGACGAAACAGCTGCCAAGCGGCTTGTAGATATCGCCTTCGACGCAGGTATCAATTTCTTCGACACCGCGGATGTCTATTCGTTTGGTCAATCCGAACAACTTCTGGGCAAGGCGCTGAAAGGGAAGCGCGACCACGTGGTGCTCGCCACAAAGGTGCGCGGTCGCATGAGTCCCGAAATCAACGATGTTGGTTTAAGTAAGCGCCACATCATGGAAAGCTGCGAAAAAAGCCTCAAGCGGCTGGGTACGGACTACATCGACCTCTACATTGTGCACAGCTTCGACTTTATGACACCGCTCGAAGAGACGCTCTCCGCATTGAACGATCTTGTGCATCAAGGAAAGGTGCGGTATTTGGGCTGCTCGAATTATTTTGCCTGGCAGCTCATGAAAGCACTCTCGATTTCCGAAAAGCACAATTGGGAAAAGTTTGTATCGCTGCAGGCGTATTATTCACTCGTTGCACGCGACGTCGAGATCGAACTCGTGCCGCTCTGCCAGGATCAGGGGCTCGGCCTCACGCCATGGTCGCCGCTTGCTGCCGGCTTTTTAACGGGCAAGTATCCTCGCGGTGGCAAAGGCCCCGCCGATGCACGCCGCAGCAAGGAAACCCGCAATTTCATTCAGTTTGATGACGACAAAGCCTATGCAATTCTGGACGAGGTGCAGCGCATTGCAACCGAGCGCGGTGTGAGCGCTGCACAAGTTTCCCTCAACTATCTATTGCGAAAACCTGCGGTGAGCTCCGTCCTTGTCGGTGCAACCAAACCCGAGCAGCTACAAGACAATCTCAAGACCGTAGAGTGGCAGCTTTCCGACGAAGAGATCAAGGCGCTGGACGACTTGAGCGTCCCGCCGCGGCTCTACCCCAAGTGGATGCTCGACTCGAGCCGTCTGGACCGCGACAATCCTCAGATGCGCCGGTAAAAGAGCTAACATCTCCTTTTATGTCAATGACCAGCCTTGCACAGATTTGTCGTGCGACCATAAAGAGCTGCGATACAGCTTTTCTATTCAGTAATACCATAAGAACTTAGCTCAACTGCATGGAAAAGAAAACCTGCGTGGCCATCTGTGTGATTTCATCTTGTATAGATTCGATATTATCGATACGTGTATGGCTTAGCAAAAGTTCGTTCTTGTTATTGTCGACGCTTAACTCTGATTCTCACTAAAACCTTACTAAATAAAAACTTATTAAAACTGAGCTTGACGGGCCAATCAACCCCATACTATACCGTTTTCAGGGTGAGCACGTACAATAGTTTTTCTATTGGAAGAAGAATGACGAAAAAACTGAGAAAATCGATAGTTCTATTCCTGTTTGCAGTTGCAGCGCTACAGGCCTTTGGTTTGGATGGGCCAGCACAGACCAAAAGCAGCGCATCCTTAAGTTCCTCGGCATTGTGGACAACACAGGATGCGAAAAAAGATAAAGTAGTTGTGGTCAGCGATATTCATCTGGGAGTACTGGACAAGTATTCTGAAGATGTAAAAAACCGAACAGTATTCATCGAGTTCCTGAAACGCCTTCAGAACACAACGGATGTTGGCGAACTGGTTATAGCGAGCGATTTTCTCGATGAGTGGTACCTTCCGCTAACCTATCCTGCGTATAGCGATTCGAACAAATTCTATTGGCAAGTCGTGAAGAATAATCAGGCGTTTTTTGATGAACTCAATGCCCTGATGGCAAAAGGCATAAAGCTGACCTATGTGCCCGGTAATCATGACATGACCTTGGAAGGCGATATATTGGACAAGGCTCTCCCCGGGATTAACCAGGCAAGAGATGTCAATGGATTAGGGAAGTGCGTGACCGGAATCCGAGACGAGATCGTAATTGAGCATGGACACAGATATGATGTCTTTTCCGCGCCCGACAGCGTCTCAAACAAAGAAATAACTGGTAACGCACCGTCTATCCTCCCGCCGGGCTATTTCTATGCCAGGATTGCCGCCAGAGAGGAAGCTTCCTGACGTCGAAGGAAAATACTACGCAAACAGCGGCACGTGGATCGATGAGAATCCCGATCATCCCGCAGCGAGCACCTTTGTCGTTGTTACGAGCAGAGAAGATATGGATGCTGTGGAGCTGTACGAGTATTACCGCGACGGGACAATTAAGAAGCTGGACTGAGCCTTCTTGCACATCCCTATGCTGGCACATCCTTATGAAGGAATAAGAAGGGCTTAGCTATAGAATTGGGTTACTGGCGGTTCTTTTAAGACACTGCAATACGAGATGGACGGACGATGTCCATTTTTGAGAAGCCAAGGTTCCAGACAGCTTGTAAGAGAGATAGTCTAGCTGGCCAAGAATGATGGCCGGCGACGCCAAAAGTGCAGTTCCTTCCGACTTCCTGCTCCGACTCGTCCTTGAATTCATGCGCCATCTTCGTTGCAATGCACTCTTTCCATAAGCAAGACTTCGAAATGTAACGGAGCCATTCAGTTTCAAACCGGCAGGCCCAGACTTGCCACAGTTTTCTCAAGTTCGGGAATGGGCGTATCCAGAAGCTCCCATGCAAAATCGATATACTCCGCGGTGAACGGGTGCCTGAAATAGGCCGGGTCGGGCGCCTCGTATAACCGGACCCGGTCCAGGCCGTCGGCGTCTTTGAGGAGGGCGGTGAGTGAACCAGGCCTGTAGGATGGTGAAGGAGGCTTCGGGTCCCGACGGGAATGCGCTGTGACTGCGCCCGCGATGGTCGCCCACTCGCCTACGAAAAGGGAAAATCCCAGAAACTTTTCGGCAATGGGACGCTTGGTTTCGGCAGCCCAGCGACCGTGTTCGGTACAATAGCCGTCGTGGCGCCGCGCGAGGTCGTGGATGAGCGTCGCCGCCATGAGATCGCGATAAAGAATTGCAGGTTCGTCAAGTGGGTAGGACGCGCCAAATCGGCCCGATTCCTCATGCCCATGCCCATCTGGCGTTCCAATGAAACCGGCTTTAAGCGCCCTTTTGTACAAAGTATCGGCCAGAATCATGACGCGCAGCGTGTGCCCTTTGCCGTGAATTCGGCTCTTATGGTCGAACCACGTCTCGTCGATGCGAAAATCCTTTGGAAAGGTCCAGACGTCGTCGCCCTTTCGGTGCTCAGTGTCGGTTATGGGAGTTTTACGTTCCTCGAAGAATTCTTCCATAAAGTCTTATGATAACATATCGCTGCGGCTGGCACAAATCATTCAAAAAAACCAATAAACGGCTTGACTTTGCGCCTACACAATTCTATATTTTTTTAACGATTAACGCCTGCCAGTTACGACAGGCAAAAAAGGGAACAGTCCTTTTTATCTTGAGCGGTGTTGTAAAGAACGGCAGCGATATCGATGTAGGCATTACCTTTGGTTATTTCGTATTGGCCGCGGAAGCCATGGGCTACGGAACGCATGTCTTTGGACAACCGCCAAACCGTCCTGGCGCAGCGGCCAGCCGACTTTGCAAAGTATGGCATTCCTGAAGGCTATATCCCCGCAGCATGACCTTCATAGGGAGAAGAGACAGGACCTGGTGCAAGGGGTCCCGAATCAGCAAGAAGAAACCCCGCGCGAAAAAGTTCGTGCCAAAAGCTACGGACCGGTTACGCGGTTTCTTATCTGGTGGGGCCGCAATCCGATTTTCCTCTATATCCTGCACCTGATCTTGCTTGGTCTCGTCCAGCTTCCGGGAGCCGCGTGGTGGTATTCCGACGCAAGCCCCTTATTGGTGGCCTTTCAGTTTACGTTAATCATGGTTCTGCTTACCGGCATTGCACATCTACTTTACAAGAGACATATTGTCATCAGCCTGTAGATTTGCATTGACCAAAAATAAACGGCCTGACGACGGCCTACCCTATTATGTGTATACACTTCCATACTGCAGACATCTAGATTCTAAAGTGACCAAGCTCTTTCCACGATGGAGAATTTGGAAAGCACACAATCCGCCGCTCGCAAAAACAACGGCATTTCTGTAACAAAATCATAAATGAAAGCTGGTATCCGCCAGCGAGTCTTCTTAAGTTGGCTGTAAATGCCGGCATCACCACCGGCAACCGCAACGACCTGAATTGGAAGGTCGGAGCTGTCAAGCTCTTTCGCGGCCGCTACAATGCTCGTAACGCGTTTCGAACCCACTGCCAACACTGTAGTCAGATTTGGGTCCCAGCCAAGTTGAACATTGTTGACACAAGTGGGCGGCAGTTCTACATTCTACCACCGGTGTACACTCGGCTCTCCTCAATTGCTGTCTCAACGTGGCACGGCGCAGCTTCTGGGTCAAAAGCTGGAGCCAAATCAAGCGCCCAAAAAGTTCCCCCAAGGCCTTTTGCCCCAAGGCCTTTTGAAAGGATCGAAAAAATGCAAACACTCGAAGCAATTGAAAGACGACGAAGCGTCCGTTCTTATCGTTCAGAGCAAGTTCGAGATGAGGATCTTGAAAGAGTTTTACAGGCGGGGCTCAGGGCCCCTCATGCTGGACCTTTTCTCGTCTCAGTAGTACAGGAGCCAACGCTGCTGCGCGACATTGCAGACGCGGCGCTCGAAGGCATGAAAAATTCGCCTGTGGAATTCCTGCGGCAGCAGGCAGCAACCCCAGGCTACAATCCACTTTATGGAGCCCCTACACTCATCCTGTTAACTTCCCCGGCAGATGCCATGAATGGCGCAGCCAACTGTGCGCTCGCAGCGGAGAGTATCATTCTTGCCTCAACCGACCTGGGCCTTGGTACCTGCTATATGGGCTCGCCCTCTTCTGCCCTCAACGGCCCGCGTGGCAAAGATCTTGCAAGGGCCATAGGAATTCCTGATGGTTATGTCTTCCGTTCTTCTGTTCTTCTGTCGCCATCGGGTATCCACGCCCCCAAGCAGCCTATCGTCCACCACGCCGCGAGGGCGGACGCATTGAGTATGTGCACTAGCATAAGAACTTGCACACAAGAGTGAGTATAGAAACGGCTGGACACACCATGATATCCAGCCGCACACCTACAAAACTATGACGTTTTCAAGTTGAGCCGAAATCAACAAATCGATCAACCAACCTGCATTGAGAGAAATACCTGGATGCCCATCTGCTTGATCTGATCCTGGACAGCTTCAATTTCGTCAATATGGGCATCCTCATCTTTTAAGATTGACTCGATTATCTCGCGGGTGGCGTAGTCTCGAGCGTCGCCGCATAGCGCGATGGCAGCATTGTAATTCTTGATTGCATCCGCCTCAGCAGCGTGATCGTTGTCATAAATCGTGGCCACGTCCCCACCGATATTCATCGGGTTGTACTTGCTCACAATGGGCCTTCCCTCAAGGAACAGAATGCGGTCAATCAGCTTCTCTGCGTGCTTCATCTCATCGATGGCGCGCTTTTCGATCGCCTTGTGGAGTTTAGTGTAGCCCCAGTTGTCGCACTCAGAAGAATGAACCATGTACTGGTTTACCGCAGTGAGTTCGTCTGCCAAAAGAGAATTGAGCACATCGATTACTCTTGGATCACCTTTCATTGCTATTTACCTCTCTAAATGAACTTAGGAAAGACTCAAGCTTCGAATCCGATTCGGGATTCGAATATCCTCTTAAGAATATACTAAAGAACTTGCCGCGCGGTGTAAACGAAAGGTTATTTTCCCCTTGTGATCAGCCCTGCTTGTGGAACCGGCCCCACCTACAATAAGCTTTCTCTCTGACAGGGTATTTATCCACTTATATTTATATTTACCAACTTAGAGACAATGGCAAGGCAATACAGAGAAAGGCAATAAAATGAATCCTTCTGAAGCACAAATAAGCGGTTTGAGCTCGGCCGAGGCTGCTTCTCGGCTTAAAGAATACGGTCCTAACTGTATCCAGGAAAAGAAAAAGAGCCCAGTACTGGCCTTTTTGAAGAAGTTTTGGGGTCCAATGCCGTGGCTTATCGAACTGTCCATGATTCTTGCATTCTTCCTGGGGCACCTCACCGAGGCGGTCATTATACTGTTTTTGCTCTGCGTGAATGCAGTCATTGGGTTTCTCAATCAGCATAGTTCAAGTAAAGCGCTAGACGCCCTGAAAAAAAGACTCGCCCTGAACGCCCGAGTCTTGCGCGACGGTGCGTGGCAGGATATAGACGCTGCGCTTCTCGTACCCGGGGACGTTATCCTGGTAAAACTTGGAGACATCATTCCCGCTGACGCAAAAGTGCTCTCGGGCAACCTCTCCGTGGACGAGTCAACGCTGACAGGAGAATCCCTGCCAGTAGATCGAAGCGAAGGCGACGAGCTCCACTCAAGTGCAGTTGCGCGTCGGGGTCAGGCTATCTGCCTTGTGACCAACACGGGCGGAAACACTTTTTTTGGCAAAACGGCCAACCTCGTCCAAAAAGCGCACCCTGTATCTCACCAGGAACAGGTTATGCTCGACATTGTACGATACACCATGTACTTTGGCGTTGCAGCCTCTGCTTTCGTTGCTGTTTATGCGCTTGCCTTGCACATTTCCTTCCTGGTGACCCTCACTTTTGTGGTGACATTCCTCATAGGCGCGGTGCCTGTGGCGCTTCCCGCCGTTCTGACCATTGTTCAGGCCACGGCAAGCTCCGAGATGGCAGACAGGGGCGCCCTCGTTACACGCCTCGATGCCGTGGAGGACGCGGCGTCGATCAGTGTCATCTGTTTTGACAAAACAGGCACCATTACGCAAAACAAACTCAGCGTGGTAGAGGTGGACCCCGCACAGGGGTTTTCCAGGGACGAAGTGCTGCGCACGGCGGCACTGGCTTCCAGCAGGGACAATTCGGACCTGATCGACGCCGCGGTGGTCGAAGCCGCCCAGATTAAGCCGACTGGAAGCTGCGCCCAGAAGTCGTATATGCCTTTTTCACCGGAAACACGCCGTACTGAAGCAATTGTGGAATGCAATGGGCAGGCCTATCACGTCATGAAGGGTGCCGTTCCCGAAATTCTCGCGTTGTGTACTGGCATCGACCTAGAAACGCGTAGCATAATTCAAAACAAAGTCGAGGAATTTGCGGCAAAGGGGTATCG
>JAFIHQ010000061.1 GCA_017849315.1 Treponema sp. | reverse complement strand
AGGTCCTGAAGCGCAGTTGCAAGGGCGTTCTGCCCACTTTGTCCACAGTCCGTGGCGGTCGAGGTACCAAGGCCTGAATCCAGAAGGTTCGGATCCGATTTTTGAAGGTCCGGATAAAGAAGCCCGAGGATAAGCCACGCGTAGTTGAAGCTATCTGCGCTATAGACTTCAGAAAGCCTCGTGTAGTCTTTATGAAGGGCGGTCCAAGACGGGTAGGCGTTTTCCCTTGTTTTGTCCAGGATGTCTGCAACGCGGGTGTCCGCCGCAAGGAGGCCACCAAGGTTTTCCCAATGTGTGGACAGAGTGATGGGAGAGCCTTGGCGAGTTGAGGCGGCTATGCTGTTGTATAACTCTTTATAGAATAAATTTTTGCCACGTGATTTGCCAGCTTGAGCAGGGCCGTCAGTTTTGGCATGACTGTCAGTCTTGGCGGGGCGTTCAGCTGCTGCAAAATCGAGAATGCTCCGGCAGGAAAACCAAAGCAGCATCTCGCGGTATGCCTTCCAGGCTCGACATGGTTTGTGCACAACGCAGAGTCTGGATGAATTCTCTATCCCGGAAATGCGGACTTCCATGGGCAAAGGGTCACGGAGGTTTTGCAGGAGGTAGCGTCCCAAGTCTTGCAATGCCTTGGCTAAAACGCTTTCTGAGCTTTGTTCGGCATGGACAACGTTTTCGTCATGGACAACGTTTTCGGCGTATGCAAGAAGTATCTGGCCTGCGTCGCCTAACGCTATTTTGGCACGGGCTTCAGAATCAAGGTTGAGGAAGGCTCGACCCGTCCAAAATTCCAGAAGCTCAATACCTCTAAGAATCTCTTCTGCAGTATCCGGTGCAAAAGGCGAATACTCAAATCCGATGGTTTTGTTGAACCGATTGTCGCGCGCCTTGAACTTGGATTCGTTGCGCATGAGAGCGTACAGATTGTTGGTCCACCAGTAGGCTGGAACCAGAACCAGGCAGTCGCGCCTGTAGTCATTGTCAACTAGGCAGAACGGGAAGGGTATATCGAGCTCATAACGGTAGTCGCCTTTTGAAAGCAGGCAGAACGAAGCAAAACGAGAAGAGTGCTTAACCGAGGTGCAAAGCCCGGGCCAGAAGCCTCGCCCAGCCTCGATTTCGCCATCGGGAGCGCGGGAATTGTGGTTGGAGCCAACAGTAGCGCCAGCTGCCATATTCGATTGGCCTTTGATGAGACAGGCAATGAGAAAACTCGTGTTGTGGTGCTGCTCGTGGGCAGGGAAGATGAGATTATTGAGGATTTCGCAGCAGGAGACTGTCGAGTTCTCGCCCAGCACCGAGTGGATGAGCCGCGCGCCATATTTGAGGGATGAATTGTCGCCCATGACAAAACGGACTGCTTTGCAGCCATAGAATATTTTGCAGCCAAAACCGATTATGCCATTGACGAGTTCCACCCCCTCG
This sequence comes from Treponema sp., assembly GCA_017849315.1. GTDB lineage: Bacteria > Spirochaetota > Spirochaetia > Treponematales > Rectinemataceae > JAFIHQ01. The sequence goes on along the minus strand of JAFIHQ010000061.1, from coordinate 5,346 downwards.
CCAATCTGCGTCCTCGCGTCGTCGCGGGAGTTGACCGTCAGGTTTTTGAGCTTGTTTGTGCCCTTGATGTATGCACTCTCCCCCACCGCCACGTCTTTGATGATGCGGTTGGACTTGAGCACGGAGGCTTTGCCGATGACGCCGTAGCGCCCGCGACGACGCTCGAACATGGCGTCGGTCATGCGTTCAAAAGCTGACATAAGCGCTTCGTCGTCCCGGTATTTTGCCCAGAGGTAGGCGTCTGCGCAGTTCATGCCATTGAACGGGCGGATACTGCGCCCACCTGCTTCATTCATCACATCGATGGTGATACGGACTTCTGGGTTTTCGCCCTCCATAACGAGGCCGTTGCCGAACTTGGCGTGGTTGGAGACGTGAATCTCGGAGTTGTCGAGCAAAATGCAGTTGTCGCCGACAATGTAATGGGCGAGGTACGAGCAGTTGCTTATGGCGCAGTTGTCACCTATGTCGCAGGATATGATATGCGAATTGTTGATGCCTGCGAACATTTGAAGGTCGTGATGCTTGAGCGAGACTTTTTCAAGTTTGCCTAAGCGGATAAGGCCAGCGAAAAAATTGTTGCTCAATAGTTCCGGGTTGAAAGGATCGGTGACATAGAAGTCCTTCCAGTCGTCGGAGGTATTGTGGTTGCGGATAAGCACTTCGAGCTCCGCGGCGTTCAAGTGTCTGAGCGTACCGGAAGACTTGCCCTGTTCGGCAAATTGAATGTTTCTAATACGATATTCGTCTTCGCCGGCTTTTAGAAATTCGGGTGGAATAAACCCAAAGCCGACACCGTCGTCCGTATCAATATAAATGTCATTCATTCTGTTCACCATGTGGCAAAGTATCTGCCATTTTGCGTGCGGATGCTACCCCCTTGACCAAAAGGTGAGGTTTTCGACATCGTACAGCTATGGATTATGCCCAGCCGTCTGTGATCGATTCTCTGCTTAGCGATTCGGAACGAAAAGCGCCTGAGCTCTTCCACGCCCTTGTGGCGTCAGAAGGACAGGAACGGGAATCGTGTGCAATCGCGCTTGCGGATGTGCTTGGCAACCCCGGAGAGTTCGCCTTCTACTTCAATTGCACCGAAGATCAGCGGCTTATCCGTTCGTTCCACCTCCTGCGCGTGTTCAGTGAGAACGTCGAGCTTTTGGTACACCGCACCTGGGTCAACGAGGCCGATGAAAAGCCCAAGGAAATGCTTCTGGAAGACGTCAGCATCTTTATCCAGGACTATCGCGACGGCAAGATGGCCTTTGCCTTCAGACGCTTTGTGAACATAGCCAAAGCTGTGCCTTCGCTGCTCTTTGGTTCGGCAGGGCGTGCCCCGGACTTTCTGGAATATGCCTTCCGCATCGACCCAAAGTTTGGCCTTTTCTTTTGGTATGTCGGAGAATTGGACAAACAGCTGCGTCAGAACGAGGGAATCAAAAATGTCGAGGAGCTTCATAAAATCGAGACCCTCCTTGGCGCATATGTCCTGTCCTGTTTCTGATTTCCAAGCTCAAATTTATCCACCTAGATCGAAATTTATTCATTATTGCGGAACAAATTAAGCAGAAATAGTCAGATCCCTGCGCCTTATGGCTACTGGTGTTGCAGGACGCGTTTCGACTCAATCTCAATCACTATCTCAATCTCAATCTCAATCTCAATCTCAATGTTGAACGCTCACATAGATGCCTCCTTTGGGCGCGTACGCGCTGAGTCCGACGATGGCGCCTGTGCTCAAAACAAAATCCCCCACAGGGAGCCTGATACCACCCTTAACTGTCGCATCCCAGAGGAATTGAGTCCCCTGCGCAGGCGGCAAATTCGCTCTTGAACTCCACTCTGAACCTTGCAAAGTTGCAGTCGATGAAGCGGACGATGAGTTGCCAATTACATAGAGGAATGTCTGGTCAAGGCTCACACAGGTGGAGAGGCTTCCGGTGAGGGCGTATTCCAAGGTGAGTCGGGATTTGAGCTTGATGGCGGCCAGTTTGATTCCAGTGCTGTGTGAGATTACAGACTCAGCAGGTTCAGCAATATCAGTAACAGCATCATCAACAGCAGACTCGAATGTTGGCGTACCAGTATTGAAATAAGACGCCCGATCTGCGAGTTCCAGCCCCAGACCGAGTTTCGAGGTAAATAATGCGGGGCTCACAAGCTTGGAAGTGTAATAACCCAGATATGGGGAAAATGCCCAACCGCCGACGGTATTCTTTGCATCCAGCCACGCCCACACCCCCTTTGCATCGGATGTCCAATAGAGTGCGCCGAGGGCAAATTCGGGCTGCAAGGGCAAGGCTTTGAATGCGATGTTGAACGACGCTCCAAGTGGAGTCTCCATATTAAACGACAATTGTGGATCGATGGGAAGAAAACGGGTAGATAAGAGGTTCGTAAGAATGCCGGACGAAGTTTGAGCCTCCGACTCAGGAGATAGAGCGAAGAGGTTGATGCCGAGACTGTAACGCAGATAGGCATCAGCAAAACAGGCAAAGGGACCGGATTTTTGAAGGGCAGGGCCTGTGGCGGGCACTGACACAGGGACACTTGTCTTGAGTAAATTGTTGCGGTTCCTGACAAAAGTGATTGCTGCCTCAATGTTGGTGGGCTCGATAGTATTTGAAGTTATTGTCAGAGGCGGCATCGTCCTGAAGGGCGCATGCAGGAAGGGCAGCGGAATGAGAAAGTAGCCCGAGATTCTCCGCTCGAGGTCGGGGTAGGAGAGGGAGGTAAGGCCATCTGCGGGGTCCGCCACATAGATTTGGTCAGCATCTGCACCAAGAGCAAGGGCAAAGTGTTGGACTGGGTGCTCATAGTGAAGAACGAGAGGAATGCCACGCTCCAGGAGCGGTAGAATGGTTTTGCTCAAACTGCCTTTCAGTGTGGCCGATGGCACACTGAAATCGGCAAGGATGGCGGAGATTTGAGCAAGGCTAAGGCGCTCAGGTGTGGCTACGCCATCTACGGTCCCATAGCGGGCAAGAAGAAGTGCTTCGTCTACAGCCAGGTTGGAGGCAGAGGGTGGGGCAGGGTATGCGGCGAGCCGTATGGCAGCCGCACAGACCGCATAGCCGCATGAGGCGGGAAGGGTCTGGCGCGAGACAATTTGGTACTGGAGGGACTCGGCGGTTTGCAGGACGGGGGCGGGCTGCGCAGCGGGCGCTGGCCCTGCCGCAAGCAGAGAGAACGCAAAGGCACAGAGAAGGCAAGACAGCATGCAACCTCCCGTAGGGGCTTAAGTTCAAGGCCAAAATGCCTTAAGAAGCCCTCCAGGAAGGTAACGTTCGCCGTCACGCTCTCCGATTCAAACCTAAGCTGACCTCTAGCGCTCTTTCTTGGGCTCGAAGTGGCTAAACTCCATGCTAAACGACGCCCTGCCCTGCGAGACTGAGCGCAGACTCGTGGTAAAGCCGAACATATTCACAAGCGGCGCTTCAACGTGCACCACCTCAGCAGTGGCTTTCGTCTCGGAACCGTGAATTATTCCGCCATTCTGTGAAACAAGGCTCATAACTTCGCCAACAAATTCTTTTGGTGTAAGGATATCCACCTTCATAATCGGTTCGAGCAACACCGGCCCCGCCGCCCTGCATGCTTCGTCATAGGCCATGTTGGCACAGGCCTCAAACGCAAAAGGCGTAGAGGTGAGTTCGTTGTACTCAAGATCGGTGAGTGTGATTCCAATGTCCACAGCAGGGTAACCGAATTGAATACCACTTTCGAACGCCGAGTTGATTCCATGCTCGATGGCATCGAAAATCTCGTCCGGTACCTGCGGCGCGCGCACTGCCTTTCGATATACATTGCCCGTACCACGGGGCATCGGAGAAGCCACGATAGTCAGTTTGGCAGTATTCTCCTTACCCGCAATGAGGCGTCTATACTCTTCAGTATGTGTCACTTCTTTGGTAATGGACTCGCGATAGGTGACCTGTGGGTTGCCGACGCGCGCCTGAACCTTAAAGTCCTTGATAATGCGCGTTACAAGGACATCCAGGTGGAGTTCGCCCATTCCCGAAATAATAAGTTGGCCCGTTTCTTCGTTTTCTTTTGTCTGGAATGTTGGGTCCTCGCGCGAGAGAATATCGAGCGTCTCTTTGAGCTTTTCACGATCCGACAATGTTTTAGGCTCAATTGATACCGAAATGACCGGTTCCGGAAAGTGCATCTTCTCAAGCAACACCGGCCAGCCCTCGGTGCCAATGGTGTCGCCGGTCTGGGCCAGTTTCATGCCCACGATTACCCCGATATCGCCGGCGCTGAGTGAGTCCACTGGTTCGCTCTTATTGGCATGCATGCGCAAGAGCCGTGTTATGCGCTCGCGCTTCTTTTTTGAAACATTGTACACGGTCGAGGCATTGTGAATTGAGCCTGAGTACATGCGGACATAGCACAATGGCCCGGCTTCCCTATCCCACTGCACCTTGAAAACGAGCCCGAGCGGGTATCCGGTGGGTTTGCAAGGCACTTCGATCTCTTCTTCTTTTTTCGGGTTGAACGCTTTGGCAGGGACAACCTCGTCCGGAGCAGGCAGATAATCGACCACCGCATCGAGTAAAGGCTGCACCCCCATATTCCGCCGCGAAGCGCCGCACAGCGTCGGCACCAATTTCTGTGCGATGCACGCTTTGCGCAGTTCCGCCGCAACAAGGTCGCGCGGAATGTCCTTGCCTTCCAGGTAGCGCTGCGTGATCTGGTCCGAAAAGGTCGCAAGGGCGTCGATGAGCGCTTCGCGGCGGGCCCTCGCTTCCTCAAGCCGCTCCGACGCCACAGGGCTGCGGGTCATCTCCTGACCATCCTCGTTCCAGCGAATTTCTTCCATGGAAAGGAGATCTATGACGCCTTCGAAGCCGCCTTCCTTGCCTATCGGATAATTGATTGCCACAGGATTGGCGGCCAGTTTTGCCCTCATATCATCTAGGACCGCATCGAAATCGGCCCCAAGTCTGTCCATCTTGTTGACATACGCGATGCGCGGCACATTGTATCGGTTGGCTTGGTGCCAGACAGTCTCAGATTGCGGCTCTACGCCGCTTACTGCGCAGAAAACAGCGATGGCGCCGTCCAAAACCCGAAGCGAGCGCTCTACTTCCGCGGTAAAATCGACATGTCCGGGCGTGTCGATAATGTTGATCTGGTAGCCCCGCCAAAATGTGGTGGTAGCTGCGCTCTGAATGGTTATTCCCCGCTCTTGTTCCTGTTCCATCCAGTCCATGGTGGCTTCGCCGTCGTCGACTTCGCCAATCTTATATGTTTTGCCCGAGTAAAAAAGCATGCGTTCTGTCGTTGTTGTTTTTCCGGCGTCTATGTGCGCCATAATTCCGATATTGCGTGTCGTGCGAAGGT
>JAFIHQ010000060.1 GCA_017849315.1 Treponema sp. | reverse complement strand
GTGAGGGCTTTACGATGGTCGAAGTTCTGTCCCAGTGTCCTACAAACTGGAAGATGACGCCGCTGCAGTCGGTCGAGTGGGTCGAAAGGTCGATGATTCCTTTCTATACGCTTGGTGAGATCAAGAACACGCTATCCACCGCTCAAGAGGCGGGCCCAGGCCAGAAGACCGCAACCGCGGCGCATGCGGAAAGCAAGTAAGGGGGAATGTCATGACTGAAAAGACCTTTATGGCTGGTTTCGGCGGTCAGGGAATAATCTCCCTTGGCGAGATGTGGGTGTTCTGCGCTATGAAAGAGGGGCTTCAGGTCACATTTTTCCCCTTCTATGGCGCGGAGAAACGAGGTGGCGTTGCTCGGGCTTCGGTCATCGTCAGCGATAAGGAGATAGCGAGCCCTGTCGTTACACAGGCGGATTCCGTCGTGATTATGAACCAGGACTCGGTGCCTATCGCCGAAGAAGTCTGCAAGCCTGGCGGGATTATTCTTATCAACTCTAGCCTCGTAAAAACCGACCCGAACCGAAAGGATGCCACAATCATCAAGGTACCCTGCAACGAGATAGCCGAGCAAATCGGCGACCTGCGTATCGCCAATATGGTTATGATGGGTGCGCTCAGTGTGGCAACCAAGGCAGTCCGGCTCGAGAATCTGGAACCGGTGCTCAAGTCGTTCTTCCCAGAAAGTAAGCATGCGCTGATTGGCAAGAATATCGAAGCGGTGCAGGCAGGAAAGAAGGCCGTGGCCAGTTAAAAGTGCGCCACAAAGCCCGGAAGGGCTTAATTTTCCTCTGAGTTTCTGTTTATACTTTGAGTATCGATGGCTAATTCTAAGGCCGGCAAGGTCGTTGGCACAACAATCGTCTTTATCTTGAAGGCGATTTTATACGTCCATCTTGTCTATATCGTTTTTACGTCGACGCTCATCTTTACTTATAAGTTTATTGATCCACCCTATACGGTCCTCATGACGTATAGGGCGCTTGGCTATGGCTGGAAACTCGAAAAGCCTATACCGATTTCGATAAAGAAAGTTCCACCTTACGTTAAGTCTATGCTCGTTTCTGTGGAAGATGGAAAGTTCTACGAACACCATGGGATCGACATGGATGCCTTTAAGCGTGCGAGGGAGATCAACGAGCGGGTCGGTAAGCCACTTTATGGTGGCTCCACGCTGACCATGCAGGTTGCAAGGACGTTATTTCTAGTTCCTGAAAAGAGTTATATAAGAAAGTACTTTGAAGTCATAACCGCACTCGAGCTTGAACTTTTTCTGCCGAAGGACCGTATTCTCGAGCTGTATTTCAATTACGCCGAATGGGGGAAGGGACTTTTCGGCATTGAAGCGGCTGCGCGGCATTATTATAAGACGAGCATAACCAACTTGACCCGTGACCAGGCTGCACGGCTCATCGCGCTTTTGTCCTCACCGATAAAATATACACCGAGTACGCTCAGCAAATCGGGGATTTTGCGTGAGCGCTATGCGTATTTGAATAGGCGGTTTGTGACGGGTGGCCAAGTGGCTATCGACGAGACTAGGGGAACTCCCTTGCCGCCTGTTCCACCTCCAGGAAGTATCGAACCCGGGGTGGATGTGGACGACGAAGCGCAAGGCGCCGATTCGACCCAACCCGTTGGCGCAGAAGCTTCCGAAGTGACCGGCTCTGAAGAGTCGGTGCAAAGTCAAGGTATTGCGCCGGCACTTGAGGGGAATAGCAGCCCACAGGGTAATCCCCAAGTGAGTCCACAGGGTACGCAGAACAGTCCTCAGTCGCCTGCCGAAGGTCCCCAAGGGGCACCCCAAGGAGAACAACCTGTCCAAAATAACGAATCCGGTTTTTAGGCGCGGGACAACTTTGTTATAAGCCTGTCCAAGGCATCGGAAAATCGCTTTAGCTCGCCAGCACTGCGGGTTCGCGCACCGCGGGGCGACTCGTCTGCAAGGCCCAAAAGGCGCAATTCCACTGCAGCGTCGCGCAATGAGCGGCGTTCGGCTATCGTCTCCTTACTAAAAATGTCGCCGCGATCGTTGAGTACCGCTATGTTCCTCGTAACGAGGCGCTCCGCAAAGGGAATGTCGCGCGTCAGGACGATGTCGCCTGGAAGCGCATTTTGTTCAATAAAATGGTCCGCTGCGTCGGGCCCCGGATCGATCTGAGTAAAATACTTGGCCGGTATATCCCTAAGAACGACTGAACCAACGAATCTGAGCGTATACCGTGGTTGAGGCCCGTCTGGGAGAGTCTGAGGCCTGGGCAGAGACTGCTGCCCAGGCATCTCGTGGCGTTCAGACTGCGACTGCCGCTCGGCCTGTCGAACAAGAAGTGCCCGGATTTCCTTCGGCGTACTGTCCGCATCGACCCACAGAATCATTTTGACCTCGCTATGTCGGCAGTCAGCACCGAAGCGTCCTGTACCGCGTTTTTTCCGGGGACAGAATTCTGTATGGCGACAGAGGCGATGTAGATGCATGACGCCCCTTTGATGACGATACGGCGACAGGTGTCGGCAGCAAAGACAGATTCGCCCGCACGGATTTGTTCTCTGTAAGTTGCTTCTTTATAATTATTTATCGAACATTTTCCGCTTAAGCAGGCAAGATGCGCTTCTCCGCTCGTACAAAAAAGAATCTTGGGTCCGGGCAATTCCAGGTTTATCGCACCAAAGGTTTCGCTCTCCTTGGGCTTGCTCGTTTCGCCACCGATTTCGATCCTTGTTAAGGCGAATTCTTGGGCAGGTACTGGCCAGGACTCGGAATTCCTGGTCACTTCGGTGTTTTCCACCACACCGGGCATCGTACTGATGCTTTCAGGCGCTACCAAGACTGGCTTCGCCTCGGGCTCAAGCACATTGAAGAGTTGGTCTATATCGATCTTTTTGGAAGTCATCCCCCCACGAATGACATTGTCAGAGGCTGCCATGAGCTCGATGATTGTGCCTTTAAGATATGAGTGAAGCACGCCTGAGGGAATGTAGAGCCCCTGTCCCGGCATCAAGTGTAAAAGCGAAAGAAAAAAGGGTGCGACCGCGCCTGGGTCTTTGGGATACTCGCGAAAACAGTAGAGCACCGCGTGCGCTGCGTCGCGCGCAGCCTGGGATGGTACGCCCAATCCCCGTTTGGCTGCCCTTTTGTTGTCATAATTTACTATTCCATTTTCTAATATATAGTTAGCTCTCTTTACTGCCAAAGTCTCAAGATCGGCACGCAGGTCAATAGGAAGTGTGAGAAGCCGTTGCAGCAACGGGACGTAAAGACTGGCCGTATTTCCGGCATCATTATCGGAATTGCCACCAGTTTCATCTTCGGTCTCGAACGGAAAGTTCAACAGAGCGCAAAGCGAAGATCCCAAAAGGGCACGGGTTTCGCACGCTGGTCTAAAGCCACAAAGTGCCCAGAATTCCGACAAGGCAACGGCCAATTCTGGTTTGTGGTTGGGGTCTTTGTAGTTTCGTTCGGGCGAATCGAGCGGTACCCGTCGCGCGTTTTCTTCCTCAAAACCTGCTCTTGCTTTTTCTTTGGAAGGATGAACCTGAATCGAGAGTGGTTTTGCGGCAGAGAGCGCCTTAAAAAGAAAAGGCAACTCACCAAATCGCTGCGAAATATCCTGGCCAAGGGCTTCAACGGGGTGAGCATGGATAAACACATCCAACGGGATTTTCTGCCCGTTCCCCATTTTGACAAGCGACGGGGCCACAGGGTGGGCCCCCATCCAGTATTCAGCGGCGGGCTTGTCCGCCTCCGTTTTTACCCCAGCGTAGATCGTAAGCCCATCTTTGCTGCCCCAATTATAGGCTTGAATCTTGTTCTCCATAGGGAATAGCCCGGCCAATTCATTGGGCAGCCGGGAATCGCTGCATGTCATATCGGATTGTCCGCGCAGTTCCTTGTCTTTATTCATCCAGGAAACCCTCCACGCCTTTGGCAATAGCTGGCAGATCCTCCACCAAGAGCTTGCAGTGCGGCAGGCTCGCCACAAACAGTTGCCCATAACGCGCAGTTACCAGACGCGAGTCCAGCACCACCACGGCGCCGCGGTCGAACGAGTGCCTGATGAGCCGGCCGAAGCCTTGTTTAAACTTGATTATCGCTTCTGGAACGCTTATTTCCATAAATGCGTTGCCTCCCGCGGCGTCTATGGCCTGGGACCTCGCCTCTTGTACAGGATCGCTTGGTACCTTGAATGGTAGCTTGGACATAACCACCATGGAAAGTGTTTCCCCCGGCGCATCGATGCCTTCCCAAAACGAATCGGTGGCGAAGAGTACGCTCGAAATGTCGTTTTTGAACACGGTAAGAAGGCGTGACCGTTCGTCCATGCCCTGACGCAGGCAGGTTATGCCCATCGACTCCATCACCGGTTTTGCCGCTTCAAACGCGGCTGAAAGGAGCTCATAGCTTGTAAACAGTACGAGCGCGCGGCCCCGGGATGCTTTGAGCAAGTCGATAACCGCGTCACAGACGTATTTTTTGAATCGATCTTTGTTGCCCTGTGGGCTCGGGGCTGCCTTGTCTATGGCAAGCAGGGCATTCGTAGCGAAAGGAAAGGGCGATGGGTAGATGCGCGTCGTAAGGTCGTCTCTATGCCGGTCGATTCCGATGGGCTTCATCCAAAAGTCGAACGATTCGCCCACGGTGAGCGTCGCGGAGGTGCAGACCACGGTCCTCACTTTTTGAAAAAGACTCGTTCCCAGAATGTCCGCCACGCTCAAAGGTGTTTCGTTAAAGGTTACGAAGACTTCCTTCTGGCTCGTCTTTTTCTTTTCGATCCAGAAAATGGTCTCTTTGTGGTTTTCGAAGTCCTTGAATTGAGCGACTGTGTCCGCAAGCTCGTTGATACTGCGCAACGCGAGGTTTGTTGCAAGGACGGTCTCGTCTTGGGCCCGGCTTTCCGGCAACTTTGCAAGCTCGGAAGAGAGCTTTTCCGTAATCGAGAGGAGATTGCGTTCGAGTTTGCCAAGGGGGCTCAAGAGCGCCTGGTCCACCTCGTCGGTTTTTGTCCTGATCCAGAGGCTGGTTTCGTCTTTGAGAAGGCCGATGGCGCCGGCTTCCAAGTCCGAAAAGGACTTATTGCAATCCGCAATGAGGTCTTGCACAGATTTTATGCTCTTGGTATCGATCTCGGGGAAGAGCTCGAGGCGTCGCAGCGTTCCATACTCGCGATTTCGCCTTTTACGCGAAAGTCGGGCCAATTTATGGCCAAGCGTAAAGCGCGAAAAGGATTCGGTAAGAAGGCTTGTGGCGCTTGCCTCGATGGAATGGGCTTCGTCGAGCACAAGAGCGTCGTAAGCGGGCAAAATCGAGGTCTGTTCGGTACTGGAAGCGTGTCTGCGCGCTGCAAGGTCAGCAAACAGAAGGTGGTGATTTACGACGATGATCTGCGCGTCGGCTGATTCTTTGCGCACTTTTATGACGTGGCATTTGTCTCTATAGGGACAGCGGAGGGACAGACAGTTGTCGGACTCCGAGGCGACTGAGTTCCAGACAGTGTCGTCGACATGAAACGGCAATTCCGCACGGTCGCCACTGCCGCCAGATGCATCCCATGCTGCAATTCTCTTTAAGGGGCTCTCGTCATCCAAGAAAAGGCCCTCTTCTTCAAGGAGTTCCACAAGTCGGCGTTTGCAAAGGTAGTTGCCACGGCCTTTTACGAGCACCGCTTTGGCTTTTTTCTTGTAAATCGAGGAGACCAAAGGAAGGTCCTTGTTAAAGAGTTGGTCCTGAAGGTTTATGGTCGCGGTGGAAATAATCACTTTTTGGTCGTTGCCGAGCGCCCACGCGAGGGCTGGCACGAGGTATGCAAAGGACTTGCCAACGCCTGTGCCCGCCTCGGCTGCAAGGATGCCTCCCTGGTTGAAGACTGAGCTTACGTCGCGCGTCATGGCAACTTGCGAGGAGCGTGGTTCAAACGTGGGCATCTTTTGGGAAAGCTTGCCGCCCTCTTCAAGGACGCCCGATAAGCCCTCTTCGTCAAGCATCTTAAGCTCGGGCTTGCAGAACGGCTCTGCCACGATGAACACAAAGCTGACATCGTTGTTGATGATGTAGCTCCCGACGCCATAGCTTCCGGCTTCCGCCGCTATCGCCACATCGGCGTCGGAAGGAAAAAGATGGCCGGAAGGGTGGTTGTGAAGGATGACAGAACCTTTTTCGAAATACGACTCTATCGCTGGCACCGCCGTGGAGGTGCCGCGTGCCACTACGTCGATAGCATCGAGCTTTCCTTTCTGATTAAGGCGCCCCACAGCGAAAACTTCGTTGCCACCTGCCGACT
>JAFIHQ010000001.1 GCA_017849315.1 Treponema sp. | reverse complement strand
GCTGATTATTGGTGGCGGGATGGCTTACACCTTCCTCAAGGTACAAGGCCACACGGTGGGCAAGAGTTTAGTGGAAGACGATTATTTGGAGACCGCCAAGAAACTCTTGGTTGATGCTAAAGAAAAGGGTGTAAAAATCGTCCTTCCTGTCGATCATATCTGCGCCGCAAGCTTCTCTGCCGATGCATCTGCAGTGTCAGTCGACGGGGCCGATATCCCGGACGACCTTATGGGCATGGATGTAGGTCCCAAGACCTTGGAACTTTACGCTGCTACCATTGCGACGGCCAAGAGCGTACTTTGGAACGGGCCTGTGGGCGTTTTCGAATTCGACGCTTTTGCCAAAGGTACGGAGCAGGTTGCCAAGCTTGTGGCTGCGGCTACAAAGCACGGTGCCTTGACCGTGGTTGGCGGTGGCGATTCTGTTTCCGCGGTCAATAAGTTTGGGCTTGCTTCTTCTATGAGCCATGTTTCCACCGGTGGCGGCGCCAGCCTCGAGTACCTCGAGGGCAAAGTTCTTCCTGGCATCGCATGTCTGGAGCAAAAGTAGGATTTAGTTGTAACTGACGCCATATCTCCATTGAAGTGGTTGTTGAGTTTTTCGACGTTTTATGGCGTTTTTGATTTATCTGAAAGTCCAAAGAAAAGGCTGCCTGGGTATGACTGTGGCAGCTTTTTCTTTGATGAAGTCTGAAATCCCAAGAATTGGTCTGGAAGTCGCGTGGGCGGAATGAACAGATCTGATGAAGAGGTTTTAGGCACACAAAGCTAAGGCCAAGAAAAGGTAAGACACAAGGCGGGGTGAATATGCGTTCATACTATATTGCAGGTAACTGGAAAATGCACAAGACCGTGTCAGAGTCCGTGCAGCTTGCACAAGAGCTCAAGGACAAATTGAGCGGTTCAAAAGAGAAAATAATGATTGCTCCTGCGTTTACGGCGCTGGATGCCGTTTCAAAGGTGCTAAAAGGCTCCAACATACTCTTGGGAGCTCAGAATATGGGACCCGAAGAGCAGGGGGCTCATACTGGCGAAGTGTCGGTACTCATGCTCAAGGATATCGGAGTCAAGGTCGTCATTTTGGGGCATTCAGAGCGTCGGCATACTTATCTTGAAACAGACGCGCTTATCAACAAGAAAGTTCGCCTCGCTCTTGCCCATGACATGGAAGTAATACTTTGCGTGGGCGAGACATTGGCAGAGCGAGAGGCCGGTATGCTTGAGTCTGTGGTGTCGACTCAACTCAAGGAAGGCTTAGCTGGTGTGGGCGTGGATGCACTTAGCAAGGTGACAATCGCCTACGAACCGGTGTGGGCCATAGGCACGGGCAAAACTGCAACGCCAGAAGATGCCGACGCCGTGCACGCCTATTGCCGCTCCGTCATTCGCGGTCTGTATGGTGAAGAAGCCGCCAAAAACGTAGTAATTCAGTATGGTGGGTCGGTAAAGCCGGATAATGCCGCTTCTCTTATGGCCAAACCCAATATTGACGGCGCTCTTGTTGGCGGTGCAAGCTTGGATGCCAAGACTTTTGTCCCGATCGTACAATTCCGTTCATAGAAAAGGTATTGCACGTTCTGGAAGTCTCGTGTAGTATAGCTAGGCTTGGGCCCGACGGGCACGCTGCAACTTTTGTAAGATTGGAGTCTTTACATGAGTGTTTTGAGCATACTCCTTCTCGTTCTCTTTATTATCGTCTGTGCACTTCTTATTTTCTTTGTAGTCATCCAGGATGAAGATTCCGGTTCGATCGGCGGAGTGTTTGCGGGTAGTTCCAACAGTGCGTTTGGTTCTCGTTCGTCGAACGTCGTTGTCAGGATTACCTACACGCTTGGGGCTCTGTTTTTCGTTTTGGCATTTGTCATGGCGCTTATCAACAAAACGCCTACTGGGAATATTCAGCAAGTTGTAAACGAACAGCAGAAGTCCGACCAGACTACGACGAGTCAGGAGTGGTGGAAGACCAATAACGGGCAATCAGATAATGGCCAATCGAGCTCCTCATCTTCTGGAAGTACAGGAACTACCAATCAGGCAGCGCCTACTTCCAACGGAAGTTCGTCAGGGTCCACGAGTAGTCCAGCAAGTTCGGGAAGCTCCGGAACTGGAAACCAGACAGGCACGCCTTAAGCAGGTACTCCTTAAGTAGCCCTTTGTATCAGAATTACAGTGAAGGTGAAATTGAATACGGGACAATGCAGACTGCGTTGTCCTGTTTTTTTTTGAGGAGAGGACGTTGTGCGAAATCGTTTCGGCCAATCTCTTCCGATTTGCATATGCTTGACTTGCATATGCTTGACCGGGCTTCTTCTTCGCATGATGAGGCTGTCTCTGTCCACAGAGTCTTGTCCGCGGACAAAGGCTCTTGAGAAACATCGGACCCTGTGGTGCTCGAACGGAACGCCCAATGTGGTCATTGTTTATCCTCTATTCGTCCTCTTGTGTTAAAGTGTGCTAAAGTTTTGTTTTTAGTTGGAGTTTTGTTTTGAAACCAAGCATTTTTGTGTTACTTTTTAGGTGAGCATGGGTTCTTAGCCCAAAGAACGTGCGGATCCGTGGTCTTAAGCGGCCCTGATCATTACCGGTGTTTTTTGAGGGCATTCAAGCAATTCGAGGAAGAGCAATGCGTGTAGCGGTTGTTGCCATAAGCGATAGGAACTCCAGCAAACTGAGATCGATCGCCGGATCTTGTGTGGCTGCCCTTAAGGCCCAAGGACATGATACTGAACTTTTTTTCAATCTTGACCCTCGGGTGTCATATTTCGATTTTGTGGTTTTCTGCTCTGAACCAAAAGGGCTTGGTAGCTCCACCGGCAGCTCACTTGCGCATCAGCTGGATCTTGCCAGCGGGTTGGAAGGCAAGCGAAGCGCAGCTGTCATGGTACGTTCTGGCCTTGCGTCAGGCAAAGCGCTTCAAAAGCTCATGGCAACCCTGGAGAACCAAGGCTTGCGTATAGTGCAAAGCCAAATTGTGTCGAATACGTCGCAAGTGCCGATGATTATGAAGGAAACGCCAATCGAAAGGCCATAAGTGCATGAGAAACTACTATGAAGTCTTGGGAGTGCCACCCGATTCGCCTCCAAGCACGATAAAGAGCGCCTTCCGCAGAAAGGCCAAGAAGCTCCATCCCGACCTCGCTAAAGCACAAGCAAGCGACCTCGGAAAGGAAATAGCGAGCATTAATCTCGAAGATCTCGAAAGCGATAAGACGGGGTCGGTAGCTTCAGTACGCGAGTCTGCAATGCGTCTTGTTCTGGAAGCGTATCGCATTCTTTCTGATTCGGAAAAACGTCGAGCCTATGACCGTTCTCTTAGGAAGCAGCAAGCTGAAGAGGGTGGTTTTAACTACCATACCTTTCTTCGACAGCGGTCGGACGATCCGCAAAGCCAGGCTAAACTAATCGTCTATGATTTGCTCCACAATCTCGAAGATGAGGCTCTTGAAGTATATGAACGCTCTAAAGGTTTTGGCGATTTCCGTTTGGAGCGGTGGATGGACCGTGGGGATGCAATGGATGCAGAATACTGCATTGCAGAAGAATACGAGAAGCGTGGGAAGCTCTTGAAGGCTTATGCAATTTACAAACGCCTTATTTGCATGGAGCAGGAGAAACCCTGGTTTAGGTACTATTTTGATGTGGTTGCTCTGCGTTTTCGTACGCTTCTTTTACAAAAGCTCCCAGGAAGGATCGATGAAGATGACTATCTGGATAGGTTGACGGAAGCGATATCGCTCAACGTTGGAGTCCGGGATTCTGCACAGTTCCTGAGGAAAAAAGCTGAAATACACTTACGCCGAAAAGACTTCGACGCGGCGAGGCAAGAACTGGACATGGCGGCTGCATTGGTCCCCCGTTTGCCAGGTTTGTCGGCGGCACGGAAGCGCCTGCCGGAGATGGAAATTGAATAACACGCGACAGCGTGCAAGGTGGAATGTGTTGCACAAAGGTCGCTTTAGATGGCACTTTAGATGTCAGGAGACGCCCCATCGTCTTGTTCGTAATGATCCAGTGTATTGATAAAGCAAACGATTTGGTTTACCTTCTAAACAATAGTTTGTTATAAAACAATAGGTACATAACCGTGGGTTAGATTTTTTTCTGCCCAAATTTCAATTTACGGTGAGTCACAACAATGATTAAACGATTGCTAACTATGTTTCTCTTGGTTTCTTCTCTGGCGTTGGTCGGTGCGCAGACTGCCATCGACAAGCCCGCGGCGACCATTAAATTAATACGTCAGGAAGTCATTTCGGTGCGCCAGCTCAAGGCCGATGTGGAAAAACTCCAGAAAGTGACCAATACAACCTGGACACCAGATCAAATACGTATAGTTCTTGATAATAGAATCAATAGCATGTTGTTCTTGCAGTATTGCGAGCGAGAAAAAATCTCAGTCTCCGACACCGAAGTCAACAATGCGCTTACACAGATGAAAGCAAGCCTGGGTGCCAACGCCACAGATGCTGACCTGGAAAAAGCTCTGCAGTCGAGCGGTGTTTTTGTCGAACCAAAGACCTATGTCAAGCAGCGGCTTTTGTTTGAGAATTATATCAAACTTAGGCGCGCCGACGATCTTAAAGCAGCAATGGTACAGCCGACAGCAGATGAAATCTTAAAGGCATATGACTTAGCGAAATCCTCGCTCGTGCAGCCAGATACCATGCGGGTAAGTGTTATCTATGTAGATACACGAGGTAGCAGCGACGCCGATGCCAAAAAGGCCAAAGCGGTGCTGGATTCTGTGGCTGCCGTTTTAAAGACGAACCCATCCAAATTTGATGAGTATGTTCTCAGAGCTGGAGATGCCGCCGGATACAAGGCAATACCTTCCTTGTACATTGAGAAGACTTCCCAGAATAGGACCCTTTATGGCGCCGATCTTTTTGATGCAATTTTTAAGTTGAAAGCCGGTGAAGTTTCTGGCGTTATACAAAGCCCTACTGGCTATCGGATTGTCCGGGCAAATGAATTCATTGCGCAAAAACAATTGGGTCTTTCCGATACAATACCGGGCAATGAAAATGTTACGGTTCAACAATACATTGCATATCAACTGATGAACGATAAGCAGGCCAAGTTCTTGAGCGACGCCGAGGCGGACCTTGTCGCAAAAATCAGGAAAGAAGCTACCATAAAGGTTTTCGACGAAAACCTTAAATGGTGAGTTTAGGGTAAACCATATATGGCCTCTCGACGTAAAGCAAGAATTCTAGCGTTTCAAGCACTCTATGCCTGGGAAACGTCTAAAACGCCTCTGAGCGAATTGTTGGAATTTCCATGGCTTGAAGAGTCCAAAAAAGATCAGATTGAAGACGATATTGCTGCTTTTTCAAGAGTAATCATCGCTGGCACCATTGAGAATATTCAGGTCGTGGATGAGTGCATCAAGAGGCACTTGTCACATTGGCCTTTTGAGCGGCTCAAGAAGGTAGATCTTGCAATTCTTCGGACTGGCACATATTGCCTGCTTTTTCAACGCGATATGCCGGCGCAGATCACTATAGACGAGGCAATTGAGATTGCGAAAGAGTACGGGTCGGAAGATTCGTATAAGTTCATAAATGCGGTCTTGGATGGCATCCACAAAGAGAATCCATGAAGCGTGCACAAAGCATAAAGAGAACAAGAAATGATTAGAATCAAAACACAAAGTCAGATCGAAGGAATTAGGGCTTCGTGTGAACTGCTTTCAGAGCTTCTGAAACTCTTAACTCCAATGGTTCAACCCGGAGTGTCACTGTTGGAGATCGATAAGTTCGCCAAAGACTATATAATCCATCACAAAGGATATCCCGCTTTCTTAGGTTTTGAAGGGTATCCTGCTTCGCTTTGTCTATCAGTGAACGAAACGGTGATTCATGGGATCCCAAGCAATCGAAAGCTTGTCGAGGGCGACATTATCGGAATAGACGGTGGGATTATCCTGAATGGCTACTATTCGGATGCGGCCATTACCCTGCCAGCCGGCAAGACAACACAAGAAGCAGAAGACCTAATGCGTGTCACTCGCGAGTGCCTCGAACTGGGCATTGCCCAGGTCAAACCAGGCGCACGGATTCATGATATATCCAGAGCCGTTTTTAGTCATGCAACAAGCCACGGGTACGGTGTTGTGCGGCAATACTGTGGACACGGTGTGGGGCTGGAAATGCATGAGGATCCTCAGATTCCCAATTATGTCTCCATCGGACCCAACCCGCGCCTAATGCCAGGCATGGTGATTGCTATTGAACCAATGATCAACGCCGGTAAACCCGATGTTAAAGTCTTGGCTGACGACTGGACTGTCGTAACAATGGACAAATCGCTTTCTGCGCATTATGAACACACCGTTCTTGTAACCGAGACAGGCCATGAGGTTTTGACTTCGTGGACTTATCCTTCTTAAGTTCATTCATA
This sequence comes from Treponema sp., assembly GCA_017849315.1. GTDB lineage: Bacteria > Spirochaetota > Spirochaetia > Treponematales > Rectinemataceae > JAFIHQ01. The sequence goes on along the minus strand of JAFIHQ010000001.1, from coordinate 8,142 downwards.
AGTTCATTTGTTTAAAATAATTACTAAAATATCATAATAATTCTGCTGTACACTTTTGTAACAATTTTGATTATCTTTGTTTTAGAAATATGCAAGACCGGCGCCGATTGGCTGACGCCGGGTAAGTTCTACATAATCAAGATTGGAGAGTCCTATGGGTATCAAGAAAAGACTTTACTCAAAGAAGTTCTTTATTGCTAATCTCGTGATTCTGGGCGTGATCATAGGTTTTGTTTTTGCGTTCATTGCAGGTAAAGGGCTCGGCAAACCAGCGAGTAGTCAGGTTGCATCCGCGGGCTCTTATAATGCGGCTATCCCTGGCGTTGCTGCCGATACTGCGAATCCTGAGCTTACGGCTGAGGTCAATGCAGCACTGAATCAAGCAGAAGCCGTTCAGGACGCTTTCCGCTATGTGGCAAAAACGACACTGCCTGCGGTAGTCGAACTCGATGTCACTGAGAAAGTTTCGGATACGAAGAAGAACTTGCCCAGTATTCCATTCGAGTTCTTTTTCAATCAACCAGACGATGGGAGCATGCCTGACACGACGCCCCAGGAAGGGCTAGGGTCCGGAGTAATAGTAAGGAAAACCGGTAATACCGTCTATGTGCTAACCAATAACCATGTCGCAGGCAATGCGGACAAGATTAAGGTGATCCTCAACGACGGCAGGGAATTCGATGGGAGTTTGGTTGGTGCAGATGACCGGAAGGATATTGCGCTTGTGAAGTTTGAAACGACCGACAAGGATATTGTCGTGGCCAAACTGGGCGATTCTTCCAAGATTGAAGTAGGAGACTGGGCTATTGCAGTCGGCAGCCCGTTCGGGCTTGTTTCGTCGGTGACTACAGGTACGATTAGCGCAGTGGGAAGAAACGGTGGTCCAGATGGCAACATCAACGATTTTATTCAGACCGATGCCGCGATTAACAAGGGCAACTCAGGTGGAGCGCTTGTCAACATCCGAGGTGAGGTCATCGGTATCAATACGTGGATTGCGTCTCCGACAGGCGGATCCGTGGGGCTCGGTTTCGCAATTCCCATCAACAATGTCAAAGGCGCCATCGATGATCTCATTACGCACAAAGAGGTCCAATACGGTTGGTTGGGCGTCAGTCTCCTGGACATTACGTCCGACAAAGCAAGCGCAAAAGAAATGGGTCTTGATGGCAAGAAAGGTGGCTTTGTGGCACACGTATTCCTTGGGGGGCCGGCCGATAAGGCAGGAATCCTGCCCGGGGATTTCATAACCGCGATTAATGGCACACCGGTAAAATCTCAGGACGAGCTGGTTCGAAAAGTCGGCGATATCCCTGCGGGCACCTATGCAACCATCACGATTATTCGCAATGGTACACAGCGAGAGGTCAGGACGAGGATCGACCTGCGAGACAAGAATGTGGCAAGCAGCAACAAGGACTTGTTCCCCGGCGTTTCAGTCGTGAGTCTTAATTCGGAATCCATTAATAAGAGCAAACTGCCGTCTAATGTCAAAGAAGGAGTTATGGTGGCCGATGTTATAGCCAAGAGCCCTGCATCGGTAATGGGCCTGAAGATCGGTGATATCATTACGAAGGTGAATGACCAGAAAGTGACTTCGATGGCTAATTTCTACCTGCTGTTGAACGAGCAGGGTAAGTCGAAACTCACCTTTACGATTGTAAGGGATGGGCAGACTCTCGATACTCTTGCTTTTAATAGAAAGTAAGGATATATTTCGAGACTTCAAACAGTTATACCTTTCGAGGTCTCGATGCACAAAGAATTCGTTCCTTACGACACCATTAGAAACAATGCGTTGAAACTTGCGTACAAGATTTATAAAGATGGCTTTATCCCCGATGTGATCTATGTATCACTTCGGGGAGGAGCTTATCTGGGCAACGTGATGAGCGAGTACTTCAAGTTCATAAGAGGCGAGGATAAGCCTGTGTTCTACGCCGCGGTCGTTGCTCATTCCTATGCCGACGTCGACACCCGCGAGAATATAAAAATAGATGGTTGGACCTACAATCCCGATTTCTTACGAACGGGCGATAAGGTTCTGCTTGTCGACGATGTTTACGACTCGGGCAGAACGATCAACTATCTAACCCAAGTGATTATGCAGCGGGGACTCTCCAGAGAAAGCATTAAAGTGGCAGTACACGATTATAAGGTGCGCGAATACATCGCAGAGCAGCTGCCTGTTCAGCCTGACTATTGGTGCAGAAAGATCGAGATAAAGACTCCTGAAGACGAGACATGGATCCACTATATGAGCCACGAACTTGTGGGCTTAACCAAGGAAGAAGCCGAGAAGTACTATATCTCGCAAGATCCAGAGCTTGCGGAGCCAATGAGGATCATAACTGGCTGATCAAGTAGCGGATCACAGTCGGTAAGGAGGCCGAGCACAAACATTCTGGCACGAGTATCTTAAGCCGTACTGAATTGCCGTACTAAATCACGGTGCCGTCTGGAACTACCGTATTCTTAGGAATCACGATAATGCCGTCCACAATGTAGTGCGTTGGGTACTCGCCGTTCGCACGGTCTATATTGTCTATTCCGATTCTGCAATTCGCCCCGATACGTGCATTCTTATCTATGATTGCGCGTTTGAGGATGCTTCCGCTGCCTATACCTATGTTGGGGATGCCCTTTTCCAGGTTGTTTTTCTTTTCACGATCGGTCTCGTAGCGATCTGCTCCCATACAGACAACACCATCCAGACTTGCCCCAGATTCGATAATTGTGCGTACACCGACGATGGAGCGCGTTATGGACGCGTTCGTGATGATGCAGCCATCGGAAGCCAGAGCCATATTGAGTGTGCAGTAATTGAGTTTGGATGCCGGCAAGTTGCGGTTGTGCGTGTATATGGGCTTTTCTTCGTCGTAGAAGTTGAATTGAGGATTGATATCTGTTAGCTGGATATTGGCTTCGTAGAAGCTCTTGATTGTGCCAATGTCTTCCCAGTATCCATCGAATAAGTAGGCGTTTATGCGTTCCTTCTCTAGAATATCAGGGATCACTTCCTTGCCGAAGTCGTTAGAATCATTGTCCAAGGCCTCCTCAAGAAGCGCAGCATCGAAAATATAGATTCCCATGCTTGCCAAGTATTCTTTGTCCGGGCTCGCTCCGGGCAGCCTTAATGCGTCGGGGATCTTGAACTCATCAATATTCTTAGTGGGCCCTGGTTTTTCCAGGAAAGCCTCGATGCTCGAATCGGCCTTGATTTTCATTATACCGAGGTCGTTGGCAGTGGACCGATCTACCATAGTGCCTGCAATGGTCAGCCGAGCTCCCGATTCTACATGCTTCTTAAACATATCGGCAAGGTCCATGCGGTAGAGTTGATCGCCCGACACGATAAGGTAATGGGTGGGATTCTGCGGCCTAAAATGAATAAAGTTCTTGCGCACAGCGTCAGCGGTACCTTCATACCAACCAGAATGAGAGGGCGTCTGTTCAGCGGCCAAGATTTCTACGAATCCGCTCGAGAACGAATCGAAGTTATACGACCTGGATATGTGAAGATGCAGGCTTGCCGAGTTGAATTGAGTAAGGATGTATATCTTTTTGAAACCTGCATTGATGCAGTTAGAAAGAGGAATATCAACGATTCGAAATTTACCACCAAATGGTACCGCCGGTTTTGAGCGTTCTTTTGTAAGCGGATAAAGCCTTGTACCTTTCCCTCCACCAAGAACAATTGATAAAACTTTTGCCATAAGTGGTTCCTTTCTGCAGATCTACAATGCGCTGTTTACCCAAAGGGCTTGCGTGTGTAAAGTATATCCTATGATACGTGAATCTGCCACAGATTTCTTTCCACAATTCGAAGAATGGCTGTCTGGGCGTGGAGAAATAGCCTGGAAGCATCATATACCCTCGACGCCTCCGGAATTTGTCGCTCTCCCCCAAGACTTAAGCCCAACCTTGCAAGCTGCTCTTGAAAAACAAGGAATCTCTCAGCTTTACTCGCACCAATCGCAATCGTATGGATTGGCGCGTCAGAATCGGGACTTTGTCGTTGTAACACCGACTGCCTCCGGCAAAACGCTCTGCTATAACCTTCCTGTTGTGCAGACCCTTTTGGAAGACCCTGCGGCCCGTGCGCTTTATCTTTTCCCTACTAAGGCCCTGTCCCAGGATCAACAAGCGGAGCTCAACGAGATAGCGCTTGGGGGGAGTCTGCCTGTCAAGATACAGACGTATGATGGCGATACACCGGCGTCTTTAAGGACAGTGGCCAGAACCTCCGCCCGTATCGTGATCTCTAACCCGGATATGCTGCATTCAGGTATACTCCCTAACCATACAAAATGGGTCAGTTTTTTCTCAAAGTTGCGCTATGTTGTGGTGGACGAAATGCATTCATATCGCGGCGTATTTGGTAGTCACGTTGGCAACGTATTGCGGCGATTGCAGCGCATTGCTGCCTTTTATGGTGCGCACCCTGTGTTTATCTTCTGTTCGGCAACCATTGCCAATCCTCAGGAGTTAGCCTCATCCCTCATAGAGAAACCCGTTGCGCTTATCGACCATAATGGCGCTGGCTTAGGCGACAAGACACTCTTTTTCTTTAATCCAGCGCTCGTCGATCCGGTACAAGGAATTAGACGGTCGAGTGCCACGGAATCCGAGCAAATAGCCCTTTATCTGCTCAAGAATGGCGTAAAGACGATTCTTTTTGCACGATCGCGCCTACAAGTGGAGCTTATCGCCTCATACATGACGGAGAATCTTGCCAATCCATACAACGAGAATAATGGCATCAAAGTAAGTCCATATCGCTCCGGTCTATTGCCCTCAGAACGGCGTGCGATAGAGAAAGGCCTGCGTGAGGGCGGTATTCAGGGTGTAGTATCAACCAACGCCCTGGAACTGGGCATCGATATAGGCGGCCTTGATGCGGCAGTCATCGCCGGTTACCCTGGCAGTTCCGCATCCTTCTGGCAACAGGCTGGTCGTGCAGGGCGTCGAGGGGGAGCTTCGCTTGCCGTTTTTGTTGCATCGTCCGCCCCTTTGGACCAGTACTTTGCTACTCATCCTGAGTTCTTTCTCTCTCAAGGTGCCGAAGCGGGGCATGTGGACTTGGATAATCCCTACATCTTCAGTGACCACATAAAATGTGCTGCATTCGAAATTCCCTTTGAAGACAAAGAGTGCTTTGGCAAGAGTTCCGAAGAAGACACAGAGGAAGCCCTAGCGTTACTTGAGGGCGAGGGAGTCCTTCGCCATACCGCAGCAAGATGGTATTGGTCAAGCGATGGATACCCAAGCGAGGCAATCTCCCTGCGCTCTGCCAGTTCGGACAATGTCGTCATAGTCGATACAACAAGGGGCGCCTACTCAGTAATTGGAGAAATGGATAGGGTAAGTGCAAAGGAACTTTTGTTCGACAAGGCCGTTTACATTCACCTTGGACGTCAGTATATGGTCAAGCAGCTCGATATAGAAAAAAGGCTCTGTCTTGTAGAACGAAGTGATGTGGAATACTGGACGGACTCCATAACGAAGACGGATCTCGAAGTGCTGACCGAAGACATTTCAGAGCCTCTTTCTTATGGCGATGACGATGGCGGTTCCGTTTTCAGGTGTGTCGTGGGCGATGTCTTGGTACGCACGCAAGCTGAAAAATACAAAAAACTTCGGTTCTACACCAATGAAAACGTGGGATATGGCGATATTTCGCTTCCTCCAGAAGAGATGCAAACCCGTGCCTTAGCCCTGGTTTTTGAAGGCGTCTCACGTGCTGGCAAACTCCTTGGTGCCGAAGATCCCGCCACCTGTGCTGCAATACTGGTGGGTGTAGGAAGGCTGTTTACCTCGTTGGCGCCGGTATTCCTGCTTTGTGATCCCAAGGACCTTGGTATCTCCGAACGTGTTCGCGATCCTCATTTCGGATGGCCCACGCTCTATTTGTACGACAAGTATCCTGGAGGCACAGGGCTTGCCGAGGCGCTTTCTAAAAAACTGATGCCACTTTTGAATGCATCACTCGAGCGGATTGAGTCCTGTCCGTGCGCAGATGGCTGCCCGTCCTGTATCGGGGTGGATTCTGTTAATAACGGCATCAACTTCAAACAAAGAATCGCCGCTTTTTTGCGTGGGAGTCTTGCGTAACCCCGATGGCCTCCTTAAAGAAGCGGCTGGCCCTTATAAAGGATTTAGGGCTAACTCAGGCATCGCAACTTACAAACCCTGCAAAAGAGGGGCGGTCCGGTGGGCGCATTATCTTGGAGCATGAACAGGGCGTGGGCCAAATCGAAGGAATAAGGCGAGCCCAACAGAACAGCTCCGCAAATTTCGGGGCTTCTCCTCCACGCTTGGGGGCAGGTTGGCGGCAAATTGGTCAGCATTGCTTTACTAGGTCAACTCTGTCCTCTTTCGCCGTCAGGGACGAGTTTCCGTTGACAATCGATAGACGGATGTTCGAAAAACCCTCAAGTGCAGGGCTGAGCTTCGTTTCAGGCGATGATTCAAAAGACTATCGAGTCGAGCTCGACAAGATGACATTCTTCGATTTAGAAACGACAGGCCTCTCCGGTGGTTCAGGGACGATCGCGTTTCTTGCCGGGCTTGGATACTTTGAAGCTAAAAACTTTGTTGTGGACCAGGTTTTCATTGATGATTTCCCTGGAGAGATGGATTTTCTTTCGACTATCCTGAGCTACTTCGAAATACGCCCCACGGTCGTAAGTTACAACGGTAAAGCCTTCGATATTCCGTTATTGCGAACTCGATGCATCATGAACGGCACGCCAGTGCCTCACTTTCAAAGCCTCGATCTTTTACATCCGGCGCGACGGTTATGGAGCCACGCTCTTCCTTCGTGTTCACTGCAGGTTTTGGAATCGGCAATTCTGGATGTGGAGCGGGAGAACGACGTTCCGGGTGCCTTTATACCACAGATTTGGCTCGATTATGTCAGAAACGGAGCAAGTTTTCTCACTGACGGATTTCGATTGGAAGAGGACTATCACTACGGCCACGACTGTGGTTGGCAGGATGTGGTCGATCCAAGGATGAGTAACGTACTGACGCACAATACGCAGGATATAGTGTCGCTCGCAAAATTGTTCTGTAGAATGATCTCCATGGTTGAGTTTTCTCGGCAAATTGGCAGTGCCGACTTAACAGGCTTGTCCCGCATGGTGGCTTCGTGTGGACGCAGAGAAGCAGCAGTCCAGCTTTTGGAACAGGCAGGCACTAACGGTGACGAACGAGCACTGATTACTCTCGCTCGCTATTACCGACGTGGGCGATTCTTAGAAAAGTATAGGGAAACCATTTCAAAGCTGAATTGCCTTACCTTCAGTTCTTGCATCGAAAAGGCCAAGTATTGGGAGCATATGGAGAAAAACTATGAGGCCGCCCTTGAAGCTTCCCAAAAGGCCATGATGATACTTGACACCGAAGCAGACCAGCAGTCGTCTGACGAGCTTTCAAAATTGGCAAAAAGGAAGAAACTAGTCCAAAAACGAATATCGAGGCTTAACGAAACACTGCAGAGAAACTCTGTGCGCCGGATGAGCCGGACTTAATGGCTACCTTGAAGGGGCGCGAAGGGTATCTCCAAGCTGACCACAAGCTCCCATGACACCGCGACCACGATGGAATCTTGTAACTACCGTTATACCTGCATCTTCAAGTATTCTGGTAAAGGCCGCAACTTTGGAGGGTTCTGGCTCCACAAAGGGCAGGCCAGGAACCTTATTCCATGGTATGAGATTGACCTGAGCCTTGAGCGGCGGAACCCATTCTGCAAGCGCCAAGGCGTCTTCTTTTTCGGTGTTCTTGTTTCCGAGCAAAGCTAACTCAAGAGTTATTCGCTCGCCAGTTTTGTCTTGATAATAAACGAGCGCATCCTTAAGTTCTTGGACATTCCACTTTTTATCCACGGGCATGAGTTCCGAACGCAGATTGTCGCGGGCCGCGGTCAGCGATACGGCAAGCCGCACAAGAGGCCCTTCGTCAGCAAGCCTTTTAATTCCGGGCACAATTCCACTTGTGGAAATCGTGATTTTTCGATGCGACATACCGATGCCTTCGGGATCGGTCAACAAGGCGATGGCCTTGCTCACGGCTTCAAAGTTCAAAAGCGGTTCGCCCATACCCATAAAGACCACATTCGAAATAGGCCCACGCCGG
>JAFIHQ010000059.1 GCA_017849315.1 Treponema sp. | reverse complement strand
GGCAAAGACGAAATCCCGGAAGTACATGGGAGTACAGGAAAGCGTATAGCCGTTGTTGGAGCAGGTCCTGCAGGACTCACCTGCGCAGTCGACGTGCGGCGGGAAGGACACGAGGTCGTCGTTTTTGAGGCTTTTCACAAGGCAGGCGGCGTGATGGTGTACGGAATACCCGAATTCAGGCTCCCAAAAGTGCTCGTGGCCAAGGAAGCGAGCACACTCGAGGCCATGGGTGTGAGCTTCGAGATGAACTACCTCGTAGGAAGGACGCGCAAACTGTCGTCGCTTTTGAAGGAAGATGGCTTTGATGCGGTGTTTATCGGTACGGGTGCTGGCTTGCCGAAGTTCATGGATATCCCAGGCGAGAATCTGGTAGGCGTTTTTAGTGCCAACGAGTACCTCACAAGGGCGAATCTGATGAAGGCATACGACCGCGAACATGCCGCCACTCCCATTTATCCGTCGCGGCGCGTGGCTGTGCTGGGCGGCGGAAACGTCGCGATGGATTCGGCCAGGATGGCGCTCAGGCTTGGCGCGGAAGAAGTGCATGTGCTGTACCGCCGGACTCGAGAGGAGATGCCGGCACGAGGCGAAGAAGTCGTGCATGCGGAAGAAGAAGGGGTTGTCTTCGATTTTCTGAAGAGCCCGACGCGGATTTTGGGGGATGATGCGGGGCGGGTGGCTGCTCTTGAGGTGCTTTCGTATGAACTCGGCGCGCCCGATGATTCCGGACGCCGGAGGCCGGTACCGATTCGTGGAAGTGAGACGGTGATACCTTTTGATACGGTGATTGTCGCGGTCGGCAACGAGTCGAATCCGCTCATTGCAAGGACCACTCCAGAATTGAGGGTGGATGAGCAGGGGCACATTTTGGTTGATGAGAAACAGAAGACGAGTTTGGACCGGGTTTATGCCGGTGGAGACATCGTGCTTGGGTCGGCAACGGTGATTCTAGCGATGGGTGAGGGGAGGCGTGCCGCCAGTGCGATAAACGAGGTGTTGCAGTGATTGTTGCAATGTTTGTTGCAGTGACAAACAAGGGGCTGCAGTGACAAACAAGGCGCTGCAGCAGAGAGTGCATTGAAACGGACGAGGTGCAGTGGTGAGAAAAGAAAAGGGGCTGGTCCAGTGGTTTTTTGCATTTGTGGCTGTGGTGTGCCTTGTGGGAAGCCTGGCGCCCGGTAGCGCCGCGCCCACAACCGGCACGCCCACGTACGGGGACGCCCTGCAGCTCTACCAGAAGGGCCGCAGCCTCGAGGGCGCCGGGCGCCAGGCGGATGCCGAACGCAGCTTTCGGTCTTCCCTCGCGATAGTGGAGCAGCTCCTCTTGCTAGACCCAAGCAATGCCGATCTCGTAAACCTTCAGTGCTGGGATCTTTTCAGGCTGGGCCAGCACAAAGATGTCGTCCTAAAGGCCCAAAAATTGCTTCAAACCAAGGACGATTACCGGGTTGAAGAAACAATGGCCGAGTCCCTGTATTTCCTCGGTCAAACTGACGAGGCCCTGAGGGCCTTTGCACGCTATATGGCCAAAGCTCCGGCAACCGACGAGCGCCTTTCTTCTGCCTATTATTACATGGGCGAATGCCACGCGCGGCTTAAACAGTACGAGCACGCCGACATAGCTTTTACTACTGCGGTTACCCTCGAACCCGGGATGTATTATTGGTGGTACCGTTTAGGATGGGTGCGCGAAGCTTTGGGCTTTTATCGCCAGGCTTACGATGCCTACAGCAAATCGCTTGCGCTCAACCCCGACTTTAAATCCGCGAAAGAAGGCCGTCAGCGAGTCAAAGCAAAGGCCGATCTATAGACAAGCCGCGCAGTTAGCCAAGCTGTGTGATACTGAGATCAAAGTGGATACTAAATCGGATAACAAACCTGATAGTAAACCGGATACTAACAAAAAGGCGGAACCATAAATGGAATATGATAGATCGCTAATCTCGGCAATCACTGCCATCGATGCCGACCAATCTCCAGCCTACAATAGCATCGCAATGCAGATCTGGGAGCATCCCGAAGTATCTTTTCAGGAGGAAAAGTCCGCTGCCCTTTATATGGATCGTTTGGCGCGCGTCGGTTTCAGGATCGAGGAGTTTCCGGAAATGGCCCACTCTTTTGTGGCAGAGTTTGGTTCTGGAGACCCTGTAATCGGCTACATGGGTGAATATGACGCGTTGCCGGGCATGTCGCAGGCTTGCACGACGCATAGGGAACCAGTCGTCGAAGGCGGACCTGGGCACGCTTGTGGGCATAACCTTTTGGGCATGGGGTCTCTAGTGGCCGCAGAAACGCTTGCAACATTGATAAGAACAATGTCCTTTCAGGGTCGTGTACGCTTTTATGGGTGCCCGGCGGAAGAGGCTCTAGGACGCATCCCGCTTGTCAAAGCAGGTCGCTTTAACGATGCCGATGCGATTATGACATGGCATCCAGCCGACGTTAACACGCCACACCGCTATACGACAAGCGCCAATTTGGCTTTGGTTTTCTCTTTCAAAGGGCTGGCAAGCCATGCAGGCATGGCGCCTCAAAACGGTAGGTCTGCACTTGATGCCGTGCAGCTTTTTAATCTCTCGCTGGAGTTTATGCGCGAACATTTAAACCCGGGCATTATGCTCCACTATGTGATAAGCGATGGCGGGCAGAGACCAAACATAGTACCTGAGTCGGCTGCAACTTTCCTCTATATACGCGCCCCTAGTGCGCAACAAGTACGCGAGGTTTCGAAAAGAGTGATAAAGGCCGCTCAAGGCGCTGCTCTCATGACCGAAACGAAATTCTCAATAGAAATCCGCCATGGCAAGTGCGATTTTGTGCCAAATACCAGCATTCAAGATTCCTTGTTGAGCGCAATGCAGTCCATACCCTTTCCTCATCCTAGCAAGGACGAGACAAATTTTGCGCGAGATTTGCAGCGTACTGTTCCTAAGAACGACAGGCCGTCAACGCTTGATCCGATAGCGGCCCCTCGGGACCTGCTTAAGCGGCCCTTGCACACAAATATTGGAGATTTTGGACGAGGTAAGCGAATCGGTGGCTCGCTAGATACAGGTGATGTCTCCTATGTAGTCCCGACAGGCCAAATGAATGCAGCGACTTGGCCAGTTGGTGTCGGAAACCATACATGGCAGTCTTGTGCCGCTTCTGGTTCTTCTTGGGCTCTTAGAGCCGCACAGTGGGCAGGTATGTGCATGGCTCTTGTTGGATTTGAGCTTGTTTCGGATGAGAAGCACACCTTGCTTGAAGCCGCCAAAGCAGAGCACAGACAAGCCGGGTTGCACTATAAGTCCACGATGGACCTCTAGGTCGTTTCTAATGTCTTTGCTGAGTGAACATAAGTTCGTTCATCGTTCCGTTTGACTGGTTCAAGAGCACGAACCGGGAAGGTACAGTGAGGCGTGACGCGGAGGACTAACGCCGTTAGCCGGAAAAGCTGCCCTTAACGAGAATTGATTGCTGCGATATATCCTCTACAGGTATCGCGAATATTCTTCATCTCGATTTTCACTTTTTCCGCATTGAAGCTCATGATCCTTCGGTCTTTCACCAAAGGTCGGCCGTTTACGTAAACATGTTGCACATTATGAGATTTGAGTGCGTAAACCAGCGTTGCGTAGATATCGTAGATGGGCTGCATATTAAAATCGTCACCATCGATAAGTATGAAATCAGCTTTCTTGCCCACTTCTAAGGAACCGATTTGAGTCTCGAGCCCTAGTACTTCGGCACCGCCAAGTGTTGCAGTACGGAAGGCTTCTTTTGCAGTCAGAATCTCGCGGTTTTCTTCCCTGGTTTTCTGTAACTTTGGAAAAAGCGACAGGACACTTGGAATATCCATGCTATTTCCGGAAAGCGGCCCATCGGTCGCAAGGCCGAGCTTAACCCCAGCTTGCATCATGCGCCATGCCGGGCAAATCGGTCTTCCTGATTTTGCATTGGATACAGGGGCATGTGCCACCCGCACTCCGCGATCCTTTGCTCTTTGAATATCCTCGTCGTCAAGGTAAAGCATGTGAGCGGCGATAAGTCGTTCGTTAAGAAGGCCAATTGTGTCCAAGTATCTTAGTACGGAACCATGCGATTGCGAGAATCGTACGTGTTCATGATCCATTTCTGCAACGTGCATCAGAAGAGGCACATCCATTTCTCTTGCAAGTTGTGCGGATCTCCGCAGATTTTCCTCGTCTACCGTATAGGGCGCATGAGGAGCAATTGCAGGGGAGACAAGGTCGTTGCCTTTCCATTTTCTGATAAAACTTCGGGCATAGGTGAGGCCACCGTTGGGCTCGTAGGCATCCGGCGCGGGTTGGCCGAGCACAGTCTCTCCTAAAATGGCTCGCAAGCCCGCTTGTTGAGCTGCCTGGGCAACTTCATCTTCAAAATAGTACATGTCCGCAAAGGTTGTCGTGCCTGACAGCAACATTTCCGCAAGGCAGTACAGAGACGAATTGTACACCAATTCAGGCCGTACTAAATCTCTTTCCATAGGGAAAATATAGCGGTTAAGTCGATCCTGGACATCCTCCGACGCTCCACGAAAAGCGGCCATAGCGATATGTGTGTGCGTGTTTACAAAACCGGGAATAAGGATTTGTCCGCTGGCGTCCAGTCGGGTTGTTGCAGAGAAGAGCCTGGATTGCTCCATTGGGCCAACGCCAACAATCTCATTCCCTCGTGTGGCCAAGAATCCGTTTTCGTAGGTATGCCAGTCCTTGTCGACCGTAACAACGTATGCATTCTCAATTATCTGGTCGCAATAAGTCATGAGGCAGCCTCGCCGGTCGTCTGGTGTGGCCCGCCCGGGCCAGGGCCAAAAGTAGAACCTGTATCGCCTTCAAAAAGTCGACGTTTTCGTTGAATCTCGCGATGGTCACGGATCAATGTCACAACTATGAATCCGAGAATGGTCACAAGATAAGGAAGAGCTTGTATGAGTTCGGGCGGCATGCCTACGTTTTGCAAGTATGTTGCCATGGCATCGGTCAAACCAAAAATTAAAGAAGCAAAAATCGCACCGAATGCTGTTCCACCTGCAACAACTTGAGCCGCATTCGCAACATATCCGCGTCCTGCAGCAATGCCCGAAGTAAAGTTGGAGGTGTAGCCCATGCTGAGAAAACATCCTGCTATCCCGGCAAGAACCCCGGAAATAGCAAGTGTAAGAAATTTAATCCTGACTGGGTCAATACCAGCTGACTTTGCCGCCTCTACATTTTCGCCCGTAGCCCTTATTCTCCTACCAATGGTAGCCTTATTCAGAAGAAGATGGATAATAACGACTGCAAGCACCGAAATCCAAACGACAATGTTCTGGCCCGATAAGATGCTCCCTAGCCAAGGAATGTTCTCTATGTATGGCAAGTGAATAAAGGGCAACGTTTTGCTAGAGAGGGAGGAAGAAATGCCTTTATCACCAGTGAGAGAAAAGAGAACAAAGACAGTTCCGCCAGAAGAAAAGAGATTGAGTGCGACGCCGCATAGGACGGGGTTTGCATCCAATTTGAGCGCGAAAAGACCAAGTATAAGGGCTATAGCCACGCTGGAAGCAATTCCTGCGATAAGTCCAAGCCAAGCATTGCCAGTCCATGCGCTTACCACTACTCCCATGAGAGCCGCCCACAGCATCGAGCCTTCCAGTGCCATGTTCTTTATATTTGCTGCTTCCGTAATAACGGCACCGAGCGTTACAAGAAGTATAGGAGCGGTCGAGCGCAATACAATAAACCAATAGTTCGATGACGAGAAAACGCTGGCAACAAAGTTTGTCATAATGTGTTTCCCTCTGTCGAAGGCATGGTTGTTCGTGCTTTGGACTCTTGTTCCGAAGCCAAAGCCGCCTTCCTGAGCCGACGAATTTTCAAAGAATTAGAAATCTTGTCTGATGCAAGAATCAGAATAATGAAGCCTTGCAGCAATGTGACAAATTCAAAGGCCACGTCCCCGCGCCTTGACATAAAATCAGCTCCAACCCTCAAGTATGCCAAGAAAAATGCAGACAGCGGCACATACTTTGGATTTCGTTTTGCGAGCATAGCGACTATGACGCCGTCCCACGCGTAGGACGGGTTTGTCTGCCAAATAAACGCTCTGTAAAGCCCAGCCATTTCTACTGCTCCTCCTACCCCGCCAATAAAGCCGGAAATAAAATGAGCAAGAATTACGACCGTGGCCACGGGTATGCCAGCATAGGCAGCAAATCGAGGATTGGCTCCAGTGACTCTGATTTGATATCCCCATCGAGTCTTATAGAGAAAAATAGAGACCAAAACGATGAAAAGGATGGCTATGAGCACGCCAGCATGGAGCTGGGTATTTGGGATGAGCTTCGGAAGCGCAAAAGTGGACCTAAAGGGAAGCGAAGCGAGAATGGCCTGGTTTCTGTCGCGTAGGAAGTAGAGGATGATATAGCTTCCCACAAAGTAAAAAACGTAGTTCAGCATCAGCGAGGACACTAGTTCGTTTGCCCTCCATTTTATTCGTAGAATTGCAGGCAAGATGCCTATCAACCCACCCACAAGTCCTGCCAGGATCATGGCCAATAAAGGATGCACTCCGGCAGGCAGAGCCACATTGATCCCAATGGCGGTTGCAATGACTGCGCCCATATAGAAGCTCGAATCCACGATCAGGCTCATGTAATGAAGTTGATAGATGATGCACAATGCGAGCCCTGTAAAGATCAAGGGTACCATTGCGATAATCAGGTAATAGATGTTATACGTCCGCATGAAAGGGCCAAGAACAAAGTTTCGCGCAGACTGCACCGGATCCTTGCTCACTAAGAAGATCAATCCAACTCCCAGAAGTATTGAAAAAAGAGCCGTGAAAATGATAACAAGGGTTGGTTCCAGTTTCTCTTTATCAGAAAAGAAGTAACCAATTTTTCGAAAAACGCTTTCTTTTCTTTTTGTTGTGGCTTTCATGAAAGCACTCCCTCGATTTCTTTTGCAGTTTGTTTTTTCAGACCCAACATGTACAGGCCCAATTCTTTGTCCGTAGTCTGCGATGCGTCTGGGAAATAGGCCACTATCTTTCCCGAATTCATGACGATGAGGCTGTCGGAGAGGGACATCACCTCTTGAAGGTCGGACGATACAAGCAGAATAGCCTTGCCCGTATCGCGCATTTCGATGATTCGTTTATGGATGAACTCTATGGCCCCTACATCTACTCCTCGCGTCGGTTGAGAGATTATTAGGATATCTGCGTCTGCAGTGAACTCTCGTCCAACCACTACCTTTTGCATATTCCCGCCAGACAAACTCGCCACTGACTGCTTAGGGGAGGAACAGCGAATATCGAACGATTTAATGATGTCTTGGGCTGTTTCTTCAATTATCTCCTTGTGCAGGAAGCCATATTTGCTACTATACTTTGGCAGGGAGATACGATCGGCCACAAGGTTTTCTTCAATGCTTGCGGCGAGAGCAGTGCCTTCGGTCATTCTGTCTTCTGCTATATGGGCAACCTTGGCTTGCCGAACGATGGCCTGACTCTTGTTTGTTATGTCTTTTCCATGGGCAATTACTTGCCCTGACAAAGTTTTTAGGCCACCAGTAATTACTTTGACTAGTTCGGATTGCCCGTTGCCGTCGACTCCAACAACCCCCAGAATTTCCTTTTGTTTCAGCGAAAACGAGACATGATCTAGCATTTTGATGCCAAAATCATCGACAAACGAAATATCTCTGACTTTCAAGACCATGTCACCAGGTTTCTGTTTGGTTTTCGTAATGCTCAGTTGGACATCTCTGCCAACCATCTCGTTGGAAACACTTTGACTGTCGACATCCGCAACATCATGCGTTGCTATCATTTTCCCATCGCGCATGACACTTACACGGTCACAGAGTCTAAAAATTTCATTGAGCTTGTGACTTATAAAGATAATGGTTTGGCCATGCTTCTGTAGCTCTTTGAGTTCCAAAAAGAGCTCGTCGGTCTCCTGCGGTGTAAGGACAGATGTTGGTTCATCAAGAATAAGGATTTTTGCACCGCGATATAACGCCTTTAGAATTTCGAGCTTTTGGCGCATGGAGACAGAAACGTCTACCACTCGAGCTCGAGCAAAAACATTCAGGTTGTAATGGGCAGCTAGTTCTTCCGTTATTGAAACCGCACGTTCCAGGTCGAAAAAACCAGAGCGAGGTTTGCTAGGCTCTTTACCAAGGACCAAGTTCTCCGCAAGTGTCAGTTTTGGTACTAACATAAAATGCTGGTGAACCATGCCGATACCGGCTCTAATTGCATCCTGAGAAGAGGAAAAAGTCACTGATTTGCCTTCTAGCCAAATTTCGCCAGAGGTTGGACTTTCTTCTCCGTAGAGTACCTTCATGAGTGTCGATTTGCCAGCACCATTTTCCCCCACGAGGCCCAAGATTTCTCCTCGTCGAACACCAAAATCGACTCCACGATTTGCGATCGTTCCATTTGGATAGACTTTTGTCAAATTCTTGGTCTGGAGTAGATAGTCCATTACCGTCTCCCTCTTGTAATCTTGTCAAAGAGCTTCTACTAAAACGAAATGCTCACACAGCCATCGGCTGTGTGAGCATTTCAGTGCTTCATTCCCAAGAATCAGTTCTTGGCAGCATTAACGGAATCGCGAAGCTTATTGATTTCGTCAGCAGTCATAGAAAAAGCAGAAGGAATCTTTGCGGTGCCGTCTTTTATCTCGGCCTGTATTTTGTCTAAGTCTTTCTGCATTGATGCAGGAACTGCTTTGTTGAAAGGAGCATAAGCAATCACACCTTCCGCGGCGCCGACACTCACTTTTTGCCCACCCAATTTTTCACCATTCATGAACTGCTGGACTGCTCTGAGAAGTGTCAGGTCAACTCGTTTCATTGTGGAAGTGAGGATTAGGTTAGCTTTTGCGGGTTCGTTCGTGAAAAGCGCTGCCTGATCAGTGTCTACGCCTATGGCATACTTGCCTGTCTCAACTGCAGCGTCAAAAACACCCAAGCCAGCACGCCCCGCTGCATGATAGATGACGTCTGCCTGATATGTCTTATACTGAATGAGCGCCTGATCCTTGGCTTTTGCAGTATCAGTAAAGGAGTTAACATAGTTATATATTACTTTTACTGCAGGATTTACTCTCTGCGCTCCAGAAATGTATCCAACAAAAAAGTCGTTAATTCCAGTAATGTCGCGTCCGCCAATAAACCCAATAACATTGGAACTGTTGAGCTTAGAATCTCCCTTGGATTTGGTAATAAGCCCGGCTAGCGCCCCAGCCAGATATCCTGCCTCGTTATTCTTGTATTGGATTGAGTAAACATTGGGAATGTCGCCATTAATCCATCCATCGTACATGATATAGAGAGTCTTCGGATACCGCGGGGCTACTTCTTGCACAGCGTTGTTGAAATTGTTGGAGCAGATTACGACTGAATACCCCTCTGCACCTGCATCTTCCAGCGCGGGAGCATATTTTGCTGCATCCGCTCCGAGTTCAGTGTACTTAACGGTAACGCGCGAACCGAATTTATCCTTGATCATATCCAAGCCGGCTTTGGCCGAATCGTTAAAGCCCTTATCGCCAAGCGAGCCCGAAATGAGCAAGAATATGCTCGCCTTGTCTGGTCCTGCAGCTACAGCAGGCAGCACCATCGCGATACTCAACAAGGCACAAAAAAGAATCCTGAATTTCCTCATCTGCAATGCCTCCTAATCTCTAGTTCTTTGCTAGTTTACCGAAACTAAATACCATAAAAATGAATTCAAGTAAAGCTGAAGAGGCCAAAGACTACATTGTTTTGCATATTGATGCAAAAGACCTGTTGATGCTGGGCTTGGCTTGTATGGGCAGCTCTTGTTTTGTTAATATTGCCTATCTAAATACAATTATCTGGGATCGACCGGCATAATCAACTGGCATAAAGGAGTGGCTGATGGAGCTTTTGACTTCCCAATGGTTACAGCAGCACAAGTTGTGGATGTACAATTTTGCTGAAATACTGCGGAGCAATCCGGAGACCGGGTTTTACGAGCACAAGACCGCTGATCTTATTGCCTCCGAGTTGGAAATGCCCGGCATAGAAGTCCAACGAGGCTTAGCCTTAACCGGAATAAAGGCCTTTGCTGGTCCAGCGGAGGCTCCCTCTATTGCCTTGGTTGCAGACATGGATGCCTTACCAACGGCTGGAGCACCTGGTGGAGTTGCTCATTCTTGCGGCCATTACGCCCAGGTCACAATTATGTTGGCCGTGTTTCGGGCACTTGTAGAAACAGGTTTCCCAGACAAGAATCACGTTCGAGTTGTTTTTTTGGCAACACCAGCTGAAGAATATGTGCAGTTGGACAAGCGAAGGGAACTCAAAAAAGAGGGCAAGATAACTTATCTTTCCGGGAAACAGGAGATGATCTATCTTGGTGCTTTTGACGATATCGATTGCGCAATCAAGTATCACTCCATGTCGGAAACGTCCGATTTCCCGCGGCGGACCGCAACAATCAACGGCATCCTCAACGGATTCAGTGCAAAAACGGCGCTCTTTACTGGGAAAGCCTCGCATGCTGGAGCCGCTCCAGATCAAGGGATCAATGCGCTCAACGCCGCTACCTTGGCTATTCAAGCCATCCATGCGCAACGCGAGACGTTTCTTGACAGCGACCATATTCGTATCCACCCCATCATCAAAGAGGGTGGTACGGTAGTCAACTCAGTTCCAGACAGAGTTGAAGTTGAAATGTATGTCCGGGGGGCAACTAACAAAGCCGTCATCGAGGCCTCCAAGAAGGTAGATCGGGCTTTGGTTGCAGGTGCTTTGGCTATAGGCGCTTCGGTACGAATTGCAAACACCCCAGGTTACCAAGCCTTTCATCCCAACAAAGCCATGGGGGAGTTTCTGGGATCTGCAACACGCGAATTTGTATCAGAAAATGAAATCGATTTCCACGACGAGTCTTTTGCTTCGGATGATATTGGAGACGTTGCCTGCCTTGTGCCGACTTGCCAACTGGGCTATGGAGGGTTTTCCGGCACGATACACACGGCCAGTTTTCTGCCTTTGGATGCTGAGCGAGCATATCTTGAGCCCGCCTGCATAATTGGACGGACCGTCGAGTTGTTGGCGGGACAAGATGGGCAGGGAGTTGCTGCCGTCAAGTCTTCTTTTGTGCCGCAATTTACTAAGGCTGAATATCTTGCAATGCTCGACGCTTCTTTGTCGGAGAACGTATATGCCGGAGGAATCGAGAAGCTTCAGCGGTAGGATGAAGATTGGGCTACATACAACTTAGCATGGAATCTGCTCCGACTTGAGTTGCTACGAGAGTAGAATCGTGTAAAAAGCTCAACTAGCCAAGATAGGAATAGGAATAGGAATAGGAGACTGAGGCCATGTATAAAGCCGTCGTTTTAGATTTTGGCAATGTGCTCTGTTCGCTGGACCGGGCAAGTTTTGTGCAAAAAGCCTCTCTTCATTCGCCGCTCGATCCTGGCCAAATAGAAAAAGCCCTTTGGGGTGGATCTCTAGAACTCGAATATGAAACCGGCAAATACGACTCCCGCCAGTATTTTGCCAAAGTGCAAGAGGTCGCTCTCCTTGACGACTCCTACCAATTTAAAGAATTTGTTGAAGACTACCGTCATATCATTGGGCCTAATCCGGACGGCGAGGCAGGGTTACTGGCAGCGCGCAACTCAGGCGCCCGCACTTTCGTACTGTCCAACACCGCCTTTATACACGCCCGCGAGCTTTTCTGCAATGAAGTTTTGGCTTCGGTGCCAGAATTGCACGTCCTTTCGTATAAAGTCGGCATCATGAAACCCGACCCGCGCATCTGGCACAAACTCCTTCAGTATGCCGACCTTGCTCCTCAAGACTGTCTTTACATTGACGACGTCCCAGCCTATTGCGATACCGCACGCAGCATCGGTTTTGGCACTTTTTGCTATGATATGAAACTTCATCGGCTTGCAGATGTTGTCGCAAACGCCTTTTCATGAGTATTCTGTAAATTGTATGAACATCTTGGTTACCCTCAATTCTGTGTACGTAAAACCGCTCCTTGTCATGCTCAAGTCGCTTTTTGTGAGCAATCCTCAAGGGCAGTTTACGGTTTTTCTTATGCATTCAAGCCTGAGTCAGGATGAGGTGGTGGCCATAGACGGCTTTGTGACAAAGCATGGTCACAAACTACAAGTCCTGCATGTCCCTGACGATTTTTTTTCAAATGCGCCCGTTACTATGCGCTATTCCAAGGAGATGTATTATAGGCTCCTTGCCTACAAACTTTTGCCACCCGAAGTCGACAAAATTCTCTATCTGGACCCGGATATTCTGGTAATCAATGCAGTTTCAAAACTCTACCAAACCGATATTTCCGGCTACCTTTTTGCCGCGAGTTTTCACAAACGGATTCTCGCCAAAGAGCTCAACATGGTGCGCCTTAACGCTTACGACATGCAGGAGTACTACAATTCCGGCGTCCTCCTCATGAATGTGTCGCGGCAACGCCATGAGATTGACGAGCGTCAGATTTTCGAATTCATCGATAAATACAAAAATCGCCTCGTTCTGCCGGATCAGGATGTCCTCAATTCGCTCTATTCCGATTCGATTCTTGCGCTGGACGAAACCATTTACAACTTTGATACCCGTTTCTATCACTACTATAGACTTGTCAGCAATGGTACTGTCGATATGGACTATATT
>JAFIHQ010000058.1 GCA_017849315.1 Treponema sp. | reverse complement strand
TACGAGAGTCGCGGATTCGCCTGTCGGCTGGCAGCTTGCAAAGCCCGCTGGAAAATCGGGGGCGGATCAAAATGCAGGCCTTCTTTCTTCGGATTCTTCTGGTTCAAGCCGGAGCAACAGAGGAAAACCACCTGTAAAGCCGATCGCTGCAAGTGTTGGTACGACGGTGCGCGTGCGGTCTTTGTTCGCGCAATACCCTGCCCGGCGACAATTCCTGAAACGCCCTATGTCGGAGGCCTTACTCTGTCACTCTGTTTTTGTAGAACGGGCGATCGCCTTCCCCGAGATAAGCTTTTCATGGTCCTCTGGCGAAACCGAAGAACACTATCCTGCAAGTTCACAGGAACAAAGACTCTGTCTTCTCTACCCTGAGATCCCTTCTAGCCTTTTATTTCGTTTTGACAGCGAATTTTGTGATGGTTCCTTTACCCTGCTTTTTACAGATCCTTCTTTCCATAGAAAGGATAGGCGTTACCTGCAGATCTTTGTGAACAAAAGAAAAGTTCCGGAATGGGGTTTTTCGAGTATCCTGGAGTATGCGTTTTCAGGCTATTTGCCTGGCGGCATGAAGCCTTGTGCCTTTCTTTTTGCGAGTATTCCTCCTGCTCTTGCAGATTTCAACATTCATCCTGCAAAACGCGAGGTGAGGATAAAAAACATCGAAGCATTCAAGTCCGCGCTTTATGCGTCTGTCCAACCACACTTGCTGAAAACTTTTGGAGCAGGGCCGACAAACATGGCTGGCGTCTTGAGTATGTCTGCCTACGATTGGTCTACTAGTGATGCGACATTCAAGGGAAAAGCCTTCTCCGAAGGTTCTTTCGAGCGCAGTCCGGATTACTGGAAACCAGATCATGATACTCCTGCTTATGTTGACGCTCTAACCAAGGCCGCACGTGACACCGCAACTGACAACGTTGCAGACGGCGCAAACAACATCTATTCTCAGCGTGCCGATTCATACCTTGCAGAGGGCACAAATGGTGTGGACAGTTCGTTCCGTTATATTGGCAGGGCTTTTGGCCCATTTCTCCTTTTTGAGCGCAACAACACCCTCTATATCCTGGACCAGCACGCTGCCCACGAAAGGCTTCTTTACGACGAACTCAAGGCCGCCTCACACCCATCGCAGGCCCTGCTCGTGCCGTACGTGTTCGACTTTCCGTCGGAAGAATCGAATCGTTTATTTCTAGAAAACCGCACCGGTCTTGAGCGTATGGGCTTTCGATTTGGTCTTACGCAGGGCTCTTGTGTTATCAATGAAGTCCCTGCGCTTTTGGGAGAAGCGAGGGCAGTAGTGTCCTTGCAATCGCTCTTTTTTTCAGAATTATCTGAGTCGGAAGAAGTGTTTGGTTCGGCCGGGACACTTTCGGACAGCCTTTGTTCTTGCGGAGCAGGTGCTGGAGTAGCCTTTCAGGGCGCAGCAAGCGCAAAGCCGAAAGCGACAGACCTGTTCGCGAGCCTCGCATGCAAAGCTGCAATAAAAGATGGGGATATCCTGGATCAAGCCTCGGCAATTGACCTTATTGCGAGGGCATTGCGCTTACCTTTCCCCCGTTGTCCCCACGGCAGACCCATTTGGGTGGTTCTGGATAAGGATACGCTCTACAAAATGGTTGGCAGGCTAGTGGAATGAGATTATGAAAAAAACGATCAAAATACTTTGTGTCGCAGACGAAGTGGACTTGCTCGTTTATTCCTCTTCGATTCGTGAGCGCTTTGGTGACGTTGACCTCATCCTTTCGGCAGGGGACCTTCCAGCGGAGTACCTTGGCTTCATTACTGGTATGTTGAATAGACCCATTGTGTCGGTGGCAGGCAACCACGATGCACAGAACGGTATAAACAAGCAGGGTCATTTGTTCAGATCAATTTCAATAAACGAAATACTGGGTGAGGATGCAAGTTTGCCGGGGAATCTGTCTTTCGGTATACGAAAAGAAGCCGGTTTGACTATTCTTGGTCTGCCTGGGGCAAAACGATACAACAATGGTAACAACCAATACTCAGATGCTTGGATGACATGGAAGGTTTTGCGCATGGCGCCGCGGCTTTTGCTGCGCAGGCTCTTCTGGGGCAGAGCTGTCGACATTGTCCTTGCTCACGCCCCGCCGAAGGGCATCCAAGACGAAAAAGACCTACCACATGAGGGGTTTTCTGCCTATCGTTGGCTCATAAAACTGTGCAAGCCGAGTTATTTTGTTCATGGCCACGTACACTTGTACGACGCTCAGGCACAGCGAAAGGTAAGCGTTGATAATACACAGGTGATCAATGTGTTTGGTCACCAGGTCATTACTCTCGAAGTGGAGGCAAACGATTGACAGACTTTATAGACGAATTTGCCCAACACGACTTCTCTCAGGCCAAGACTAAGGCTTTCCTGTCGAGAATCGCGTCCATTTTCAAGCCGTCCGAGTCGGAACTTCTGCCTTTTGACCAGGCAAAAGAGCTCATAAAGCCGGATGCGGAGGTCTATAAGGGTGTAACAACGGTGCCAATCGACCGAATTGTGGGCAGCGAAGGGCGTTATAGAGATTTTAACCGGCACTTCTTGCCTAACAAGGAACATCTCCGCCAGCGCTGGGTCAGTGTGGATAAGACGCACTACGAGGACATTATTCTGCCGCCGGTCAAACTCTACGAGATGGGTGGCGTGTACTTTGTACGGGATGGCAACCATCGCGTTTCGGTTGCCCGGTCCAAAGGTCAACTGGATATCGACGCGGAGGTGGTCTCTCTACAATCCAAGATTCAGCTTGAGCCGGACATGACAATAGAAGAAATCAGAGCAAGAGTTATTCAATATGAAAAAGAAGAATTCTACAAAGAAACCGACTACCTCGCCGTCGTGGGCATCGACGATCTGGATTTTACCGATGTTGGACGTTACGACATAATTCGAGACCACATCAATGTTCACAAGTACTACCTTAACCAGTCCGACATGGCTGAGATTCCTTTTTCACAAGCCCTTCTGTCCTGGCACGAAAATGTTTTTCAACCTATCGTCTTAGCCATCAAAGAGGAAAAACTGCTACAACTATTTCCGCACCGGACGGCAGCTGACTTATATCTCTATCTTGTTCAGTATTGGGACGACCTTAAGCGTTCCGAGAACAAGGAGGTCGGCGTCGGCGAGGCTGCAAAGACTTTCAAGAAACACATTAAAAAGGGCCCTTTGCCACTGGTCGATCCCTTTCTTGGAATTGTTAAGAAAAACTGGAGCAAATAGGTTTTTTTGAGTAAAGGCCGTAACCTTTGTCGACTTCTAGTATTTATAAGTTTGTAGGACGACAGAACTATTGCTCTTCATGCGCCTCCTTTTTGTTTGACCGCTGGAGATTCCTCCTAATCCAGCGGTCTTTTTTTAAGAGATTCAAGATGGAATGTTGACATTCGGTTGTGAGCTTGTATATCTTTACACGACCTGTTTAAGGAGAATAGCAATGGCACAGATTTCTAAGAATAGCCGAACCACAACGAGTACTCAGCATTTCTACTGCCCCTGCGGCGGTGAAGTAAAGATGAAGACCATCTTCGAGAATGGCAAAGTGCGCAATGTTGCCGAATGCGAAAAGTGCAAGAGGACAGAACGCAGGCCGAGCGATTTTAACTGAGATTGTGGTTTTTGCAGTGCACTCGTGGTGCAAGATCCAGGCATCGTACAAGAAAGGCTCCTTTTTAGGAGCCTTTCTTTTTGGCACTGCTTGTTTCTGCCCTAATGTCGTTTAGTGCGTCTTCTATGAGCTGCCTGCAGGTAGCAAGCGATTGTTTTGCCTGCTGCTTTGTCTCAGGTGCGGGAAGCAAAGCCACAAAACGTATTGTATATGGTTCTTTCCCAAAACCCTTGAAAAAGTCCCCCAATTTTGCATATTTCCATCCACCGTCTATACAAACCACCAGGATGGGCAGGGGATCGACTTCGAGCATTTTCCTGAAGCCTGCAGAATGGAACGGCCTCAAGGCTCCTGTCGTGGACCTATGCCCTTCCGGAAAGATTACCGGTAAGGTACCTTCCTTTTTGCTGCGCAACATCATCTTTTCGATGGCCTGCATCGCGTGTACTGGATCTCCATCCTGCTGTACCAGCGCGTGCCCCAACCTATTCAAAAAGAACGAAATAAGCGGAATGCCTCTACCAAGACTCTTTTTTGCTACAAAACGAGCTTTGGTTTCCTTTGGCATCATCTCCATAAGGAGAGGAATATCAAAGAGGCTCTGGTGATTAGAGACAACCAAAAACCGCCTTGGTAAAGGCTCTTTAAGGCGATTCTCATAGGTAATCCTAAAGCCTCTATAAGTGGCGAGTAATGAAAAAATGAGATGAATGGCCCGAGTCTCATACCTTAGGCTTAGCTCATAGGCCCTTTTTCTGGACCCAAACGCGTAGAGTATCCTAAGAATGAATTCGAACCATACAAAACACAATAAAACCACTGCAATCACAAGAACTGTCAATATTGAACTCATAGGGCGCCTACTTCTAATTCTTTATACCATTTAATCAGAATGGCCGCCTTCG
>JAFIHQ010000057.1 GCA_017849315.1 Treponema sp. | reverse complement strand
GTCTTTGTGGACAGCAAGGTGACGGCTGCAGACCGCTACGAGAACGACAAGCGCATGGGTTACGCGCTTAGGATGGGCTTCGACAAAACAGGAGTCGCCATAGGGGAAGGCGTCTTTTCCGGACAAAACATTCTGACGCTTCTTACAAAACTCACCCTACACTCCCTCCCGACGCGGGATTTTAACAAATTCGCTGTCCCTTACAGGGCTGTTGCCGCCGACATCTCCTCAGGCGAAAAGGTAGTTTTCTCCAAAGGATCGCTCGCTGAAGCTATGCGCGCGTCCATGTCCATACCCGGTGTTTTTAAGCCGTACGTTGTGGATGGCAGAATCCTGGTGGATGGAGGCATGGTGGACAACCTTCCAGTCGATCTTGCCAAGGAGATGGGCGCTGATATCGTTATCGCAGTCGAGTCGCGGGGTTATATCGACACGAGTCCGGAAGCGCTCAACAATGTTGTTGCCATTACCAACAGAACCATGAATTTATTCATTGAACAGAACATGGAACCAAACAGAAAACAAGCCGACATAATCATAAGACCTGATCTATCCAAATATGGTTCAATGAGTTATGCAGAAGCTTCGGAAATCATCAAGCAAGGGGAAAAAAGCGCGCGCGCCATGATGCCTCAGATTCAGGAACTGGCGAGCCGTATAGCCCAAGTCAGAAACCTTGTAAAACCAGAAGAGCAACCCAACAGGGCCGCCTTGCATGCGCCCGCAAAGGTTGATGCCATCGACGTCAAGGGCGGCAACATGTTGGAACAGGCCTTTGTTCGTGGAGAGTTCGCCAGCTTTTTGAACACTTCTCCGTCGCGGGACGCCCTTGCACAGGCCATAGATCGTATCTACGTTACCGGCCGCTTCGATCTGGTCAAAGTGGACCTCGAGCCCGACGAAAATGATAAAGTGACTTTGGTAGTCTCTCTTAAGCCTGCGGTACAACTCAAAGACGCGGCGCTCGTCAATTACGACCTTACGACAGTCCTGACCCAGCGTTCGACCATAAACCCTGAAGTTTCCGTGGGGCTTCTCTTCAGGGGGTGGACAACGACGAGTTCAGCCGCTTTTTTTAAGGCGACAATTGGTTCTGGAATAAATATTTATGGAGAGTATTTTCAGCCATTCGGGCCATTTTCGGTCGTGCCATGGCTGCGTTTCGATACTGACTACGACGACTGGATTTTTGACGAACTCAAGGTTTCGACGCTTTACCGAACCTATGGTACAGGTTTTTGGTTGGAATATGCCATCAGCAGCCATCAGGATGTGAGGTTGGGCCTTTCGCTTGAGAGCGTAAAAGAAACTCCAATTCCCGATTCGGAATTAGGGACATCACAAAGCTCTTCAGGCACTTCGACTTCGGGAGTTTCCGCGCACTTGAGCGCCGTGCGGGCAGCCTATCGCTTTGACAATCGCCCTTCCGCGGTGTTTCCCAGTTCTGGATTTGCTTTGCTCGTATATGCCTCGTGGGGGAGCGTGCCTTTGGGCAGCGACCTGGGATTTTTTAAGCTCGACGCAACTTACAAGATGGCCGAATCGATCGGAAATGACTCAACGATCGGCTTTTCGGCCTTTTTGGGAAGCGATTTTGCGGGAATCATACCGGGCGCCACACCTGTGACAAGCGGTCAGTATTTCTCCCTGGCGCGGAATGGCATGTTTTACGGCATGGCCGGCGGTGAGCCACAAGCTACGGGCGACACCGTTGCTGGTATCGGGGTAGAAGTCCGGCACAGAATCGGCAAGCTCAATCCAATTCTGGGCGGCGACTTCTATGCCATTGCAAATTTCAGCCTTGGCACGACGGACTGGTACGGCGATGACACGGTGAACTATTTGCCCCTGCGCTGGTCGGGTACTGTCGGTGCCGGAGCAAGGCTTACAAACCAACTCGGGGCCTTTGCAGGCGTCGGTCTTGTCGGATCAGGCAGCGGCCTGCGGCCTGCACTCACCTTGCTTGTGGGCTCATTTGAAGAACCAATCGAAGATCGCCGCTGACGGTTAGGGCTATCACGTCAGGCTGATGGTAGGGTTCGGCTCAAAAAGAGGTAAAAAATAAAAACCGTCAGACGAGCCGGGTTTCCCGGTTTGATCCGACGGTTTATTGTGCGGCGAAGAAGACTTGAACTTCCATGCCTCTCGGCACTAGCACCTCAAGCTAGCGTGTCTACCAATTCCACCATCGCCGCACGTAACACATGGTTTATAGCGCAATTTGGGCAGCTGTGTCAAGACAAAGCCGCGCCCGCTTCGCAAGATCTGGCCCGCTCAGAAGGGGCCCAATGCAACTCACTTTAGCTCGAAACGCTCTATCCCAACGCAGGCCTTGGACACAGGGTCGATGCTGAAGATTACACCCTGCACGCTCGCATCGCCCTCCGCCGTCTCCATTTTGAGCGGCATCTGGCTCAAGGAACGCCTGATGCAGATGTCTTTTTTTACGCCGATGATCGAATCCACAGGGCCCGACATGCCCAAGTCTGTAAGGTAGCCTGTTCCTTTAGGGAGAATCCGCTCGTCGGCGGTCTGCACGTGCGTGTGTGTGCCCGCAAGCGCGCTCACTTTGCCATCGAGGTGCCAGGCAAGCGCTTCTTTTTCTTCGGGATTCTCCGCATGAAAGTCCACCACGATGAGCGCCGCGGGGTGTTCCTTTCTGGCCTTGTTGACGATCTCGTCAGCAGTTCTAAAAGGGCAATCGATAGGATAAAGCCCGTCTCGACCCTGCAGGTTGACGATGACCCACTCGTATTTGCGGCCAGAAACGTGGCAGGTGCCTTTGCCCGGAAGCCCTGCGGGATAATTGGCAGGGCGCAACAAGGCATCTTCGCCAGCAAGGAGCTCCGCGGCTTCCGCGCGCTCCCAAACGTGGTTGCCGCTTGTTACAACATTCACCCCGCTGCCAAGCAGGGCCTCGAGTTCAGCTTTGCCAATGCCAAAGCCACGCTGCGCGTTCTCGCCGTTCGCCACGACCAGATCGGCGTTCGTTTTCTTGACAAAAGAGGGCAAGTGTGTAAAAACGGCCCGCAAACCGGGCGGGCCGACAACATCTCCCAACATAATTATTGTAGCTGGTGCTTCAGACAACGAGGTACTCCCACTACTCTTGCATCGAAATAACAGCGACACACAAAAGACTATCGCGCATACTCAACAATTCGAGTCTCCCGAATAATCGTAACCTTTATCCTTCCTGGATAGCGCAGATCGCTCTCGATTTTCTTGGCGATACTCTTGCACAGTTCTTTGGCCTGATCGTCGGAGACATTCTCGTAGTTGACCAGAATTCTGAGCTCTCTACCCGCCTGAATCGCATAGGCCTTGTCAACGCCGGCAAAACTCTCCGCTATAGACTCGAGATTCTCAAGCCGTTTGATGTAGTTGTCCAAAGTCTCGCGGCGCGCTCCTGGCCTTGCGGCCGAAATGGCGTCCGCGATCTGCACAATGACGCTCTCCGGACAATTGGGCTCGATATCGTTGTGGTGCGCACCAATGGCGTTGATAACGCGCGGGTCTTCACCGAGTTTGCGCACGAGTTCCATGCCCATTTCGGCGTGGTTTTGGTCGCCGTCGGTCTCAATGCCCTTGCCGATATCGTGCAGGAGCGCGCCGCGCTTGGCTATCTCGCGGTTGAGCCCCAGTTCAGAGGCCAGCAGCCCTGCGATGACCGCCACTTCTTTGGAGTGCGCCAACACGTTCTGGCCATAGCTCGTTCTAAAGTACAGTCTGCCCAAGGCCCGGATAAGTTCGGGAGCCATGTTGTGCAGGCCCAGATCGAACACGACCTTTTCGCCCTCGTCGTAGATTTTCTGAGAAATCTCGCGCGTGACCTTCTGCACCATCTCCTCGATGCGCGCGGGGTGAATCCGCCCGTCGGCAATCAGCCGCTCCAACGCCACCCGCGCAATTTCTCTCCGCACCGGATCGAAACACGAGATGACCACAGCCTCTGGCGTATCGTCTATGATGACGTCCACGCCGGTCAGAGTTTCCAGTGTCCTGATGTTGCGCCCTTCTCTGCCGATGATGCGGCCTTTCATCTCGTCAGATGGCAAGCTGACTGAGCTCACCGTGGTCTCTGCCGTGACGTCGGTCGCTATGCGCTGCATCGTAGTGACGAGGATGTCCTGCGTCCGCTTTTCTGCCGTGAGCTGCGCTTCCTGATCAATTTTGTTGATAAGAATCTGTGCGTCCCGCTTTGCCTCGTTCTCCATGCTCTGGATGATAGTGCGCTTGGCTTCTTCGGCGGTGAGTCCGGAAATGCGCTCCAACTCCTGCCGGTAGCGGTTCTCCTGGTCTGCCAGCTCTATCTCGCGATCGGTAATTGCCTTCTCCCGCGATTTGAGCATGGCCTCCTGTCTTTCTAACGCATCGATTTTACTATCAACGTTTTCTTCTTTCTGAGTGAGTCTGCGCTCGAGTTTTTGCAGTTCGATGCGACGCTCACGATACTCCCGTTCCTGCTGGTTACGTTCTCGAATGAGCTGATCTTTCGCCTCTACCAGGATCTCTTTTTTCTGCGCTTCGGCCTCTTTAATTGCGTCCTGTTTTATACGCTCTGCTTCATTTTCAGCAGCTGTGAGTTGAAATCTGGCATAAAGC
>JAFIHQ010000056.1 GCA_017849315.1 Treponema sp. | reverse complement strand
TTTTGATTTGCTACAGAATCACCTTATATGTAATCTGACTGATTATGTAACCGGCGTAGAAACAGGGCTTGATTCAAATGGTCGAAAGAATCGTGGTGGTCACCTTATGGAAGATATTGTAGAAACATACATTAAGAAGAGCGGCTTTGAGAAGGGTAAAGACTATTTCAAGGAAGTGTATGTCCACGAGGTTCACGACAAATGGGGCCTTGACCTTTCCCCAATGTCGAATAAAGGAAAGATGGAGAAGCGATTTGACTTTGTCATAAAGACTGAAAGAATGGTTTACGCTGTTGAGACCAATTTCTATAGTCGTGGTGGCTCAAAACTGAATGAGACAGCTAGGAGCTACAAGACTCTTGCCACCGAGGCAGCTACGATCCCTGGGTTCACATTTGTCTGGTTTACCGACGGAATCGGTTGGAGATCTGCCCGCCACAATTTGGAAGAAGCATTCGATGCCATGGAGCATATTTACAATATCAATGATCTGGAAAATGGGATCATAAAAGAAGTTTTTGTATAAAATGGTCTTAATCCGATGTATTATCCAGAAATGAACAAATCCATTAAAATAAGGAGGCACGGTGAGAGATTGCCTTTACTGGGAGAATGCAGAATAAACCATACTTTTGTTTTAGGGATTTATCAAGGTCCCTATTCTGAATTCGATTTCTTGCTACAATACAAGCAGAGAATTAACGGACAATGAAGATCGCGTCCAAGGACCCCAAAACATGTCCATTGGGGTGTCGACATACTAATCAGGCAGGCAGTAGAGAATGCAGAACTTCTCATGGTACAAGAGAAGACAAATAGAAGGGGTGGCTCAATGTTTGGGCGCCTCCTAAAACAACTAAAATCTCATCGTGGTATTTATGAGGCCATTTCAACAGCGACTTTTCATTGAGTGGATAAAATATGTTACATTCATTCTATAAATCAGCGAACCATGATTTTACTCTTTTGCAAGGTGATTGCATTTCTTTGTTATCAGAGTTTGACTTCAAATTTGATATGATTTTTGCCGATCCGCCCTACTTTCTTTCAAATGGTGGCATCTCTGTTCAAAGTGGTAAGCAGGTCTCGGTCAATAAGGGCGCCTGGGATAAGTCAAAAGGCTTGCAAGAAGACAAGGCTTTCAATTTTCGGTGGATAAGTGCGTGTCGCGATAAACTGAAGGAAAATGGAACGATTTGGGTTTCTGGTACCTTCCATAACATTTTCTCAGTTGCAGAAGTATTGAATGAGCTTGATTTTAAGATCCTCAATTGCATAACTTGGGTAAAAACAAATCCTCCTCCTAACTTGAGCTGCCGATATTTTACGCATTCGACTGAATTCGTTATTTGGGCCAGAAAGAACAAGCGTGTACCGCACTTATTCAATTATGAACTGATGAAGGAAATTAATGGTGGTACTCAAATGCGCGATGTTTGGCAATTGCCCGCTATTGGTCGGTGGGAAAAGACCTGTGGCAAGCATCCTACTCAAAAACCGTTATCTCTATTGGCAAGGATTATACTGGCTTCAACCAATGAGCGAGCTTGGGTTTTGGACCCCTTTTCTGGTAGTAGTACTACCGGAATTGCTGCAAGTTTATTGAATCGCCGATTTTTGGGGATTGAGAGGGAAGGGGAATTTCTCGATATGTCGAGGAGGCGTAGGGTTGAAATTGAAGATATTGCTATAAGAACAGAATACAGAAATAGAATATGTCTGTTCAACGACAAACCACTGCATGATATAATTGAACTGCACGATGATGTACCTTATTTTGGTGATGATTTACCTATAGAATAATCCTCGATAAGCAGAGTGCCCGAGTGAGAAAGCATAGAAAGACTATATGACAACAACCTATTCTGTAAGTTCTTCAACCTTTCCAGAGTTCTGAACCAATAGAAGTGATACGCCGATTCTCTTCTTCGCAAGTGCCGGCAAATGCCTCCAAAGCGAACGGAATTGAGCAAGATCAGGAAGCGCAATTGAGTAACGTGCTTTTGGATCGGACATGTGCTGAAGGATTTCACCTAGAAGTCCCAAGAAGTAATTAACTCGCATCGGCTGCCTTGAGCCTGGGCCTTTTACTTCAATTATCCAGCGTTTGTCCCCGTTAGATGCATCAATGTCGATTCCATGTTCTTTGCCCCACGCGATATTTGGAGACCAGCCTTGGCTTTCTAGCCAAGTTTTGAGTATATGTTTGAAATCATCTTCCGAAAGGGTATCGTCAACGGACTGATTTGGATTCGTTTGTGGGTTGCCTTTGCTTGGAACAGGTCGACCATTACTTGGAACAGTGTGGCCATTATTAGTGGGATAGTTACCAATTAACCCATCGCGACGCGTTTTGCGTTCCAGTAATCCTTTTGTAGCGAGGCGTCTTGCAACGCCGTTAACACCTTGCTGTGGCGCATCGGTACCTTTGAGCGCGTTTGTTATTTCCCGATCGGTCAACCCAGGCGTCTTACGGACCAATTCAAGTACATCATCAGCCAGTTTACCCATTTTGATATCCCCCAATATAGAATTGTTACAGACTATACCCTTCGTCTATGGGGCTCGCCAGCAGTAGTATGCGAAGGGCCGTGACAAAACTATTCAATGCGATGTCGATGCGCTTATGCCCGATGAGATTCGTAAAGCGACGGAGGTCGTCATTGGCGCCGGGGCGGACCTTGTCAAAACCTCTACCGGTTTTTCACCGGCGCAAAAACGAAGGCGCCAGCATAGAAGTAGCAAAGGCCATAGTACGCCCCCTCATTTGCACAGTATTAAGTTATTCCATTACAATGAATAAATATAACAATGTCAAAATAGTGCTGCGAAACAGACACTAGTTTGACAGAATAATGCTTGTTTTCTAGTGCTATTTTCACGTGGAAGCTATCGTGGTGGGCCAACCTTCAAGAGGCTGCAACTCAACAAGCACAACGAAGACGTTTCAACAATGCTTCAATCAGGAAGGGCGATCATTCCGTCGTTGGAAAAGTCGCCGAAACCGGTCGGCAGCGCGCGACGAGTGGTGAAAGGCGCGGTAGCAAAATAAACTCGATTGCATCGGCGGCCTGGCCTCTTAGTGTATACCCCAGAAGCGCATAGGTTGTAGTGCCATCGGTACGACAAGCCGGGATTTCGTCGTATGAATTTGCGTTTTCGAGCTGAGCCGTCTCGTTGACACCATGGTGGTATGTTTCGTCTACGGTGCCAAAGTCACAGGGGTTTGCCAGTTCTGTCGCAGAGAAAGTGTAATCCTTGTCTTTTTGAACGCTAAAGTAGCGTAACGACTCATGAAGCAGTTTGTACATGTTCCGCGTATCGATCTTGCCTTCGTCATCAGGGTGCGTATACTCCTGAAACATGTAGTAACGATCATACTTCATGCTGGAACTCATCACCTTTGGAGTGCCGTTTTCTTGCGTCGCAAGGTTGTTGAGAGGTATCGTCCTCACAACATACTGTGTTGTGTTTTTTGTCAGTCGGAAAAAGTCCGTACTTTCGCGAGTTGGTTCAGACTCGACCTCTTGGTGGAGCGCACAGATGGTCAGCGCAGCAACAACCGACACAAGAATGAAACCGGCAAGTATCATACGTTTCATTCTTCGCCGCCTTTTAAGGAGTGATTACAAAGCTGCCCCAACCCAATCAGAATGTTTTTGCCTCTAAGTATAGTGGACGGGCTCCGTCCCTGCAAATTGCGTCGCGAACATTCAAGGAGAATTGATTGGCCAATATGGCCAGGCGGCGATATCTTAGTAGGTGCTGACTTATAGCGGAGGGCGTGTGTTGAGGATGGGTGGATTCTCTTTGCGTCGTGGCGCGGTGTCGTCAATCAGGGCGCTTATGCTGTGTATGGTCGTCGCAATTGCTGTACTCGGCCTTGTTGCATGTGCCCCGTCATCGAAGTCAAGTCAAGTTGCTCAAGACAAGGAAGGAGAGGACGTGAACATTTCTAAGAAACTATCAGAATTGCAAGCTCAATCGAATACGTCGAAGGACGCATCAAAAGACGATCTCAAACAGAAACTCAGTCCGGAAGCGTACCATGTGACGCAAGAATGCGGCACTGAGCCCGCCTTTAATAACGCATATTGGAACAACCACGAGCCGGGCATTTACGTCGACGTCGTTTCCGGCAAGCCACTTTTCAGCTCGACCGACAAGTTCGACTCGGGCTCGGGCTGGCCGAGCTTTACAAAGCCGCTTTCTAACGATGCGGTCGTGGAAAAAGAGGATTCGAGTTTTGGGATGAGGCGCATCGAGGTGCGCAGTGCAGGTGCGGATTCACACCTTGGGCACGTCTTCCCGGACGGTCCCGATCCCACTGGGCTGCGCTATTGCATCAATTCGGCGGCGCTTCGGTTTATCCCGGTGCAGGACCTTGAAAAAGAAGGTTACGGAGAGTATCTGAAGCTTTTTCCGGAGTATGTTGCTCAAAGAGATGGTCAAACTAAGAAGGCCAGTCAATCGGGCCAAATCGATCCGCACAACCAAAACGATCCGAGCGGGCAGGGTGGAGAGAAGGACGCGACCGCACATCGCGAAGTGGCGGTATTCGCGGCCGGTTGTTTCTGGGGCACCGAGGAATATTTTAGGCGCTTACCAGGCGTTATCTCCACAACCGTGGGGTACTGCGGCGGAACGCTTGCCAATCCAACGTATGAGCAAGTCTGTACGGACACGACTGGCCATGCGGAGTCCCTCAAAATTGAGTTTGACCCGGCCGTAATATCGTATAAGGACCTTTTGCGTCACTTTTTCAGGATGCACGATCCCACGCAGCTCAACCGCCAGGGAAACGATTTTGGCACCCAATACCGCTCTGTCATCTTCTATCAGAGCGAAGAACAGCGCAAGATCGCCCAAGATGTCATTGCCTCGCTCACCGCAAGCAAACGGTATAAGAAGCCCATTGTGACTGAGCTTTTGCCTGCGATGCCGTTTTATCCGGCGGAGGATTACCACCAGGATTACCTGCAAAAGCATCCGGGCGGGTACTGCCACGTGAATTTGAGCCTGGCGAGTAAGCCGCTGGAGTAAATAACGGGTGTTGATGCTTTATTGACTTCCTGCTAGTTGGCAATTAGTCTTGAGTTCTGTGGAAAGAGAGGGGGGTACTGTGACATCAGAATTGCTGAAGCAACTTATTGCCAAGGGTGAGTCGCCGCAACGTGAATTTAAGAAAGCTTTGAGCGGAACCCCTAAATCGGTGTACGAGACCATTTGTGCCTTTCTGATTAGAAATGGCGGCGATATTGTCTTGGGTGTGGACGACAAGGGGACAGTTGTAGGCATACCACCCGAGCTTGCAGACACGATAGCGGCAGATATTGCTTCAACTACCAATAATTCCAGCATGTTCGATCCTCCTTATCTTCTCTATCCAGAAGAAGTCAAACTTGACTGCAAGACAGTCCTGCTTTTGCGCGTTCCTGGAAGCTCCAGAATCCATCGTCTGCACGGCCAAGTATTATGATAGGGGCGCTGATGGGGACTTCAAGGTTCTTGATCCTGAACGGATTGCAGACCTGGCAAACCGTAAGCGCAGCTTTTACTCCGAAACTAAGGTCTATCCTTACCTCAAAATCGAGCATCTTGATACGGCCACCATTGAAAAATCACGAATGTACCTTCGAATCCGGCGTCCCGACCATCCTTGGGCAGCGCTCGGCACCGAAGAGCTTTTGAAGAAGGCAGGTCTCATTTTGCGGGACTACGAGTCGGGTGCTGAGGGACTGACGCTTGCAGCGGCCCTCCTCTTTGGCAAGGAGGAGACTATTCAGTCGCTTGTACCCCAGTATAAGACCGATTTACTCGTGCGCAGGGACAATGTCGATCGCTATGATGATCGCTTGGATGTTCGAGTCAATCTTATCGAAGCGTATTCTGAAATTCTGAATTTTCTGGATCGGCAGTTGCCCGATCCGTTCTTTCTTGAGGGAAACACGAGAGTAAGTCTACGTAATAAAATCTTTAGAGAACTTGTCGCTAATATCCTCGTCCACCGCGAGTATATGAGTCGAATTAGTTCCAGGATAATTATTTATGCCGACAGGATCGAGTTTGAGAATCCTTGTGTACCTCTCTATCATGGCAAAATAGTACCTGATACTTCGATACCGAATCAGAAAAACCCACTCATATCTAAGTTCTTTCTTCAGATGGGATGGGTAGAGGAAGTCGGTTCGGGGCTCATCAATGTGACGAAGTACCTTCCGTTTTTTGCCCCTGGTAGCTGGGCAGAATTCATTGAGGATGAAATCTTTAGGACAATTGTCCATTTGACGGGGCGGGACAGCGTGCAAGTCACCCCCCCAAGATACCATGCAAGATACCATACAAGATACCATGCAAGATACCGGCGAAAGAGCCATGTCTATTGTCAGATTTTGTTCTGAGCCTCGCACTCGAGAAGAAATTCAGAAATTCCTTGGAATCAAGAATAGGGACTATTTCCGCAAAGAAATCCTTAATCCTCTCATTGAGATTGGCATCCTCGAACCCACTGTTCCTGATAAGCCTACAAGTAGACTCCAGAAATATGTGGCCAAACGTGCGGTAAGAGACTAAGCTCACGAGTCAACCTACAATGGCGTGGCCAGCGAGCGAATTTTCCTGATGGCTTTGAAAAGGTGTCGCAAACACTGGTGTGAGTTTGCCCTAGGTGGCATACTGCATACATATCTACCAAATTGTTTTGAGAGGAAATTCTATGCAAATAGTGCGAGAAGCGTATAAAAATGAGATCGTGGACGGCGGGAAGCGGCTGCTGCATCAGGGGCTGACGGTGGGCACCTGGGGGAACTTGAGCCTCAAGGACCCTGAGACCGGGCTCGTATACATAAAACCGAGCGGTATGCCCTATGACGATATCGTGGCGGACGATGTGGTCGTGATGGATGAGAACGGCAGGATTGTGGAAGGCAAGCGCAAGCCATCCATCGAATTTCGCTTGCATCTTGCAATTTATGCGCACAGGCCGGATGTGCTGGCAGTGCTGCATACTCACGCCATCTACTCGAGTGTGTTCGGCACCCTGCATGAGGAAATACCTGCCATTTCGGAGGATTTTGCCGAGATTATCGGGCAGCGCGTTTCGTGCAGTCATTACGAGCTTCCAGGGACCGAGGCGCTTGCGGAGTCGGTAATTGCGGCGCTGGGAGACGAAAAGGCGCTGCTCTTGCCCAACCATGGCGCGGTCTGCGTAGGATCGAGCTTTGAGGAAGCGCTCAAAGTGTGTGCAGTCCTGGAAAAGACCGCACACATTTACTTGCTTGCCCGTGCGATCGGAAAACCCGAGGTGCTTAAGCCCGAAGACGTCGATGTCATGAAGAACTTCATGAAGACGAGCTACGGGCAGGACAAATAGCGGGCTTCTGGTTGCCCATATGCTCTGCCCGTGCGCTTTGCCACCCTCTTCGCCTGTGCGCCCCACTCGCGCCCTTTGCGTGCGCTTTGGCCTTACGATAGGTGCGTCTACACCTCCAGTGACCGCCTCAATTCCGCGGCGTTGGTGTCTTTGCCGATCACGACAGTCTCGATATCGGCAATGCGCGCATAATCTTCGAGCATCTCGGTACAAACTGCGTACGAGTAACTTGTATGGTGGGCGCCACCTGCGAGGATCCAGAGCTCGAGTCCGGACTTGAAATCGGGATATGGCTTCCAGAGTGCCCGTGCTACAGGAAGCTTTGGCATGGCGTGGGGCAGGGCGATCGCCTCAACCTCATTTATGA
>JAFIHQ010000055.1 GCA_017849315.1 Treponema sp. | reverse complement strand
GCATCGCTTAACCCTCACTTGGGTGAATATCGGCATGGACAAATACTGGCGGCGCACTGTCTGTTGCGGTTAGGCCGCTTACAGGTTCAGCGCCCCGCCAGATCATTCTAACTCTTACTTCTTAGACGGCAAGGTAGCAACTGCCTTTCTCATATCTGCAATGAATTGATCGATGTTGTCCGGATTCTGGGCAAAAAGATCGTAGATTGGAGCAAAAAGGTTCTGCCCTGCTCCATCCGGCAACATGCCGAAGAATACGCCGTAGTTCCCGCCGCGGGCGCTCGCCGCCATAAGGGCTTGGCTAAGCTGGCCT
The DNA here is from genome assembly GCA_017849315.1 of Treponema sp. GTDB lineage: Bacteria > Spirochaetota > Spirochaetia > Treponematales > Rectinemataceae > JAFIHQ01. Next base: position 4,249 of record JAFIHQ010000055.1, on the reverse strand, counting down.
TTGGGCTGAAGCTTTACCGACTTGAATGCCGGGATCATGCCAGCCTGATTGACCATGTAGTCGTGCCCTTCCGGAGTTCCTGCCATTGCGGCGAGGAATGCCTTGGCTGCTGCAGCGTTCGGACTCTTGGGGTTGACGCAGTACCAGCTCGGAGCAAACAGGTACAGGCCTTTCTCTTCCTTGTCCAGGAATGCATGAGGCGCATAGCCCATCTTGAACTTTACACCGAGCTGTTGGAGGTTAGGATCGACCCAGTTGCCCTGATGGAGGAACGCTGTCTTGCCCTGCGCAAAAGAGGCTACCTGATTGTCGTAGCTGCCGTTTAGCAGGATGTCCCTATCTGCATATTTGAACAGCAGTTGTACGTATTTGGCGTATTGAAGGAAGCGTGCTTCGTCCAACTTGCCCTGTTTAAGAGCAAGCTCGATGACGCTCGTATCGTCCGGCGCAAGTCCACCGCCCCAGTAGCAGGCGAGGTTGTGCTGAGCTGCGACCCACCACATACCGCCGGCCACGGAAGCAGCCATTGAAACGACAGCGTCCAGGCCGAGTTCCTTCTTCTTGGAATCGATGAGTTTGAACGCCTTCTCGTATGCAGCGCGCGTAGTCAAGGTGGCAGGATCGACTCCCGCTTTCTTGAGGATGTCGGCGTTGTAGGCGAGTCCGTAGCCTTCGATGGAGACTGGGAAACCATACACTTTGCCGTTCTGCTTAAAAGCGACATCCGTGTCTTTAACCCAAGGCTGATCGCTCAAGTCGGCGATGTAGTCTTTCCAGACGTTGTAACCGCCCTGGCCTTCGATGACGAAGATATCAGGCATCTGACCGGCTTGCAACTTTGCCTTGAGCGCCCCACCGTAATCGGCGCCGCCGCCAAGGGTCTCTACCTTTACCGTAACACCAGGATGTGCGGCCGAGTATTTGGCCGCATAGGCGTCGAGCGCGTCTTTGATCTCGACCTTGAGCTGGAACATCGTGACTGTGGTGTTTGGCGCGGCCATGGCCATGCCGCCCACTAAACAGAGCACGAGAACCATTACTAAACCTTTTCGCATCATAGACCTCCTAAGAATGCGATATATGCGATATCGCCCATTTTCTGAGCGGGTATGCCTAAATAAGTGCGGAAATTCTCGCCTCCCACGGCGCAAGCTCGGTTGTGCGCTCCCCTCCGGCGGGGCCCAAGTTTGATATGAGCACCGTGGCGCCGCTTTCCGGTATAGCGCCGAGTGCGGATGCGGCGCCCTGCACAGGCGCCACGCCCTGCACAGGCGCACCGGACATGTTGATCTCGACGAGCAGGCGCTCTCGTCCGTCTGGCGCGCTGTTTTTGGTTGCGGCGCTGTTTTTGCCTGCCGCGCCCTCGTCCACCCCGCCCTCGTGCTTGTCGCCGGCAGAAAGAGCGGCGGCTGCGCCACCTGTGACGCCCTCGTCCACCCCGCCCTCGCGGATAAAGGCAAAAAGGTGCGGATCGTCGCGCGCGAGCAGCTCGAAGGAGCCATAAACAAGACTCAAGTGTTCTTTTCTGAACCGGATCATGGACCTTGTGAAATTGAGCACCGAGTTGGGGTCGGATTCTTCGGCCGCCGCATTGATGGTGGTGTAGTCGGGGTTGACGCCGATCCAGGGCTCGGCGGTGGTAAAGCCGGCGTGCGGACCGGAATTCCACTGCATGGGAGTCCGCGAGTTATCGCGGCTCATATAGTGGATCGATTTCATAGCCTCATCGGGGCTCAAACCTTCGTCCAACGCGCGCTTGTAATAATTGAGCGTTTCCACATCCCGATAATCGTCGATCGACGGGAACGCTACGTTGGCCATGCCGAGCTCTTCCCCCTGGTAAATGTAGGGTGTGCCGCCAAGCGAAAGGTTGAGCAACAGAAGCGCTTTGGCCGATTCGTTGCGGTATCTCTTGTCGTCACCAAACCGGGAAACCGCCCGTGGCTGGTCATGATTCATGAGGAAGTTCGAATTCCATGCGCGCCCGGCAAGCCCGACCTGCCAACGTTCGATTATGCGTTTGAACTCAACCAGATCGATGGGTTTTTGACGCCACTTGTCGCCATCTGTGTTGTCCACACCCATGAGTTCGAATTGGAAGAGCATGTCGAGCTCACCCCGATCTTCGCCTACCAAGTCCACCGCGTTTTCAACCGTCGAACCCGGAGCTTCTCCCACGGTCATGACATCGAAGCCTTCCAGAGCCTCACGGCGCATTTCCCGCATGTAATCGTGGAGTCTCGGTCCATAGACATAGGGCGCAGTGGTTGAAAACATGGTTTCGGTCGGCAAAAGGTCCCGAAAAGAAGGGTCTTTGGAAAACAGCGTTACCGTATCGTAGCGGAATCCATCCACGCCGTGCTCAAGCCAGCGGCGCATCATGCCAAACACCGCCTTGCGCATCTCGGCGTTTTCCCAGTTGAGGTCGGGCTGGCCCGGTACAAAAAGGTGTAGATAGTACTCCTGCGTCGCCGGATCGAATTCCCAGGCACTGCCGCCAAAACACGACTGCCAATTGTTGGGTGGGCCACTATTCCGACCTGGCTTCCAGATATACCAGTCCCGTTTAGGCGAGTCCTTTGATGCGCGCGACTCCTTAAACCATGGATGCTCGTCGGAACTGTGGTTGACGACCATATCCATGACAACCTTTAAGCCCCTCTTATGGAACTCGGTGAGCAGGGTATCAAAATCCTCCATTGTTCCGAACTCTTCCATTATCGCTTCGTAATCGCTGATGTCGTAACCATTGTCCTTATTGGGAGAGCGATAGATTGGGCAAAGCCAGACGATGTCGACGCCGATTGATGCCAAGTAATCGGCCTTTTGTGTAATTCCTGCAAGATCGCCTATTCCGTCGCCGTTCGAATCCAAAAAGCTGCGCGGATAAACCTGATAGACAACGCCCTCTTTCCACCATGTCCTTTTCACATACACTCCTTATCATGTGCAACCGATTGCACAAACCACCCTAAAAAACCTAGCAGCTTTCCCGCCTTACCAAATTGGGAGGAATCATCCGCTGTTCAAGCCCCTTGCCCTCCCCTTTCAGAAGCGCACACAATCGATCTGTTGCAAGCCGGGCAATCTCTTCTCTGGGTTGATGAATCGTTGTCAAAGTTGGCCGTACCCAGTTGGCTATTTCGATGTCGTCATAACCTACAACCCGTATATCCCGGGGAACCTGCACGCCCTCATCAGCAAATGCACGCAGGGCAGCGAGCGCCATTACATCTGTCGGCGCAAAAAGCCCGTCGGCCCGTCTAAACGCCTCAATGTTGTCGCGAATACAGGTATATGCAGCCGAAAAATTGTTTTTCACTTCAAAACGAAGTGTATCGTCCGGTACTATGCCCCGCTTTTCCTGCGCTTCCTTTACGCCCTTTTCCCGGTCTGCCATTTCTGAGTTCGGGCTCGGATCTGCCAAGTACGCAATATGTCTACACCCTGTGTCAAGCAAGGCGTCACCAGCTAACCTTCCGCCCAAGGCATTGTCCGTAAAGAAATAATCGAGGCGGCTTGCATCAAAATAGTACGGCGCGTAATGCACCTGTACCACGGGGATAGCGCGCTTGCGTATAAGCGCCCAGTCCTCTGGCATAGTGCCGGCCAACAAAAGAAGCGCACCGTCTATCTTGTGTTGCAGAATAAGACGCCGCAAAGTATTGGCTCCCGAGGGTGTTGCTGCCTCCGTGACGATGCAATCCAGCCCTAAGGTGGCAAGGTTCCGTTGGAGGTTATGAATAAGCAAATTGATATAAAGCGAATTGTCGAAGTGTTCAATGGAGTCAGGGACAACAAGTGCAACCGTACCGGAACGGTGAGTAGAAAGGCTACGGGCGTTGGCATTGAAGTCGAAGTCGAGTTCTGCTGCCACCTCTTTGACCCTGTCTCTCGTCTCTGCCGAGATTCGAGGATTATCGTTGAGGCTTCGCGATACGGTCGAGACAGAGACACCGACCATTCGCGCAATATCGCGCATCGTAACCGACATAGCACCTCTTTTGTGCAACCGTTTGAACAACATTGAATTCTACCACTTCGTCGTGGGTTGTCAAGAAAAAACTCTCTTCACAAAAACGCTAAAAAATACTCGATTTCTATGCTGAAAGCCCGTTTTTAAAACATGATAAAATTTTTCTTGACAGAACAAAGAAACAATGTAATCGTTTACTTAGTACGCAGAAGGCTTGGGACACGGGTTTAGTGTGCCCAAAAACGGGTATCAAGTTTTGTTCCAACCGTGTCG
>JAFIHQ010000054.1 GCA_017849315.1 Treponema sp. | reverse complement strand
TCAAAACCATGTTCTGTGTCAAGGAATCAAATCTCGCGTTGTACGACACATAGGCCACACCAATAAATAATTGACTAAAGTCCTGCAAAGGTCTACATGATTAGATATGGCATCAGTGTTTTTCCATGTAGATCTGGACGCCTTTTTTGCCTCGGTTGAAAGGCGGGACAATCCACAGTTTGCAGGCAAACCGATCATAGTGGGAGCCTTGCCTGGTAGGCGAGGGGTTGTATCAACCTGCTCTTATGAGGCAAGGGCTTTTGGCGTGCATTCTGCTATGCTTGTTTCGGAAGCTTTGCAGCGGTGTCCTCAAGGCATCTTCTTACCTGTTAGAATGGAGCGCTATGCCGAGGTTTCAAGACAGGTAATGGCAATTCTTCGTAGTTTTACTCCAGACCTTAAGCAACTCTCTATTGACGAGGCTTTGCTTGATATGACCGGTACACAACGTCTTTGGGGCACTTCAAAAGAAGCAGCTCTCAAAATAAAGAAAAGTATAAGTGAAGAACTTGGATTAACGGTTTCTATTGGAATTGGCGCTAATCGATATGTCGCTAAGGTGGCGTCCGGGTATAGAAAACCAGATGGGCTTACGATCGTTGCAGAAGGAGAAGAGCAAGGTTTTATGGCAAGTCTGCCCTTAGAAAAACTCTGGGGCGCTGGAGAAAAAACACGTCAGGGATTGGCTTCGCTTGGCATCTTTTCCATTGCCGATTTGCAGAAGATTTCGGAAGAACGCTTGAGAACTAAGTTCGGCAAGGCTGGAGCGAGGTTTTTGCATGTTGCCGCCTATGGACAGGACTCAGGAGTTTTTCAAGACGATGTAGTCTCTCATTCGATCAGTACAGAGCGCACCTTTCAGCGTGATACTTTTGACCGAAATATGGTCTTGGATCTCTTGCGTCAATTCTCTGATGAGCTGATTGCACGACTCTGGTCAGAGCAGGCAGTGTCTTATTCCCTCGGGATTAAACTGCGTTATGACGACTTTTCTTCTACGAATCGGCAGTGTCTGCGTTCTTCAGGATATAGAGCATCAGAAGAGATTTATGACGACGCGGTGACCTTACTTGATAAATACTGGGACAAGGACCGACCACTCCGACTCGTAGGAATGGGGCTTTTCAATCTTCAATCCAAAGATACCTTGCAGGCGGAGCTTTTTGATAACGGGCATGACAAAGAACGCACCGCACAACAGGCAATACTAAAACTCCAGGAAGGCGGTAAGGGGAAAATAACCCGTGCCCGGTTTTTGGGCGACTTGCACGCCAAGAAGTCTCCATCATGAAACTTTCAACACACGTCTTTACGTGGAGCACGTCTTCAAGCCGGACACGTCTTCACGTTGGAAAAATACTTGAGAATACTCAAAAAGGCTTTTAGACCCTTGTGGCTACTTGTTGCGCAGGATTCTTTTAAGAACAACGCAGGATCTGTTACCAACTTACACTGAATGCAGGAGCCTTTTCCGAAGTAACAATGTCCTTCATCGCACCAGAAAACGATGCGGTCTTGCCATCGATCTTGGCGGAGACGATTGCATTGCTGGAGTTGGCCATCTTGATTGCCTTTGGCGCTTCCACTGTCAGCCTGAATGTGTAAGTGTCAAACGCTTCGATTGCAAGTTGCTTGCCATCTGAATCGAGTGGTGCGAAATCACGTCCAAGGCTGAAATAAAGTGATGTCACACCATTGGCCCTGTCGTAGTGTGCCAACTTTCCTTCGGGATCCAGATAGGCAATAAGCGCATCAATGCTGCTAAAACCTATATCCATTTTGATGACAGTGTCCTTCCCTGATTTTGAGCTGGACCACGACTTAAGCACAAGGCCGCTTTTTCCCCCTAAACTGCTTTCCACGTCTGATCGAGACAAGGGTAGTGGTAATTGCGCCTTGTTTTCGTCCAGTTCCCCAAACGAAAGAAGCTCATTGGACACGCGATATTCTGCGATTAAGTCTCCTGATCCTGAATCGGCAAGCTTGATCTTGGCGTCAACGCCTACACAGGAAGCTAATAAGACCAGGGCAACACACAAAAGGCCGGTGTTCAGAAGAAACCTAGTGGATTTCTGCTTCATATGACTCATAGGAACCTCTCTCGTCAAAAGTCTCGGAATAAATCTGTAAAGACTGGATTCGCACAGGAAAATAGTCTTCAACAAACTGAGCCGCACTATGCATGACCTTTTCGCCGAAAACTTTGGAATTCGAAACGAGCGCACCGCCAATTTCCGCAAATGCGGCCGTGTCTTGCAGGTCTACCTCAGCGCTGGAGATGTTAAATTTGTGATGTAACTTGCTCTTTATGCCCTGAATTATGGATCTCTTGTCCTTCAATGTTGAAGTCTCCGGAAGCTCCACAATGAGGAGAATCATCGATACAACCATTTCGGCGCAATAATAGCATGCCCGGACGTTCTTGACACCCCCTTTGGGTCTTGATTATTGTGCTTAGCTATGAAAAGAAGACTTGTGACTTCTGCGCTGCCTTACGTCAACAATGTTCCCCATCTTGGCAATCTTATTCAGGTACTCTCGGCCGACGTTTTTGCACGTTTTTGCAGGTTGAGAGGTTATGATACCCTCTATATTTGCGGAACCGACGAATATGGAACCGCAACAGAGACCAAGGCCCAAGAAGAAGGAGTTACGCCTCGTGAACTCTGCGACCGTTACCATGCCCTGCACAAACAGATTTATGATTGGTTTAATATTTCTTTCGACAAATTCGGACGCACTTCCGCTCCCGAACAGACTGAAGTGACTCAAGGCATTTTCCTGGATCTGTATAACAATGGTTACATAACGAGCCAGACAGTTGAGCAGCTTTATTGTGATTCATGTGGACGATTCCTTGCTGACCGCTATGTAAGAGGTACCTGTCCTTACTGCGGCTACGATGGCGCACGAGGAGATCAGTGTGAAAATTGTGGCAAATTGCTTGAACCCACTGACCTAATAAACCCCGTGTGCTCTACATGCGGTTCAACGCCGCATCTCAAGGCCACCACGCACCTCTACATTGACTTGCCCAAGATCCTGCCCAAACTGGAGCCCTGGATCCAGGAAACGAGTAAGAAAGGTTTTTGGTCGAATAACGCCATTCAGATGACACAGGCTTGGCTGCGCGACGGCCTGAGGCCGCGTGCGATTACACGTGACCTTAAGTGGGGGATTCCTGTTCCCTTGGCTGGGTACGAAGATAAAGTGTTCTATGTCTGGTTTGACGCCCCAATTGGTTATATTTCGATGACTGTCGCGCTCGCCAAAGAAAAGGGATTTGATTGGAAATCCTGGTGGCAGAACCCCAATGAGGTGGAACTCTTCCAGTTCATCGGGAAAGACAACATCCCCTTCCACACCGTTGTGTTTCCCTCCAGCCTGCTTGGTTCCGGTAGGAATTGGACCATGCTTCATCATATGTCCAGCACCGAATATCTGAACTATGAGTCAGGGAAGTTCTCCAAATCGAAGGGTATCGGGGTGTTTGGGAACGATGTCATGGAAACCGGCATTTCTGCTGATGTTTGGCGGTTCTATATTTTCTGGAACCGACCGGAAACGTCAGATTTTACCTTTGTATGGTCGGACTTTCGTGACAAGGTAAACGGCGAACTCATAGGCAATCTTGGCAACCTGGTCAATCGAACCTTAACTTTTGTGAGCAGATATTATGAGGGCACCGTACCTGTGAGCAGTCCTAATTCCTTATACTGGGAACAAATAACCACCTTGGAAACTAAGGTCACCGACGCATTGGAACGTGCCGACTTGCGCGATGCCTTCCATGCCATTTTTGAGATTTCCGATATTGCAAACAAGCGGTTCCAGGATGGCGAACCATGGAAAACAAGGATATCCGAGCCTGAGAAAGCTGCCGGATTGCTTGAAGACTTGTGTTACACCCTGCGGGATCTTGCTATCCTCTTGCATCCTTACCTTCCGAACACGGCCGAAAGGCTGGCCGGGTTCTTGGGGCTCACGATAGGCAAAGATGGGCTCGACTGGAACATGTTAGGGCAGCATAGAGGGTTAGGCCAAATCGGCAAGCCAGAAGTACTTTTCAGCAAATTGGAAGAAGAAGTAATAGATAAGCTGCGGGAACGCTATTCTGGCTCACAGAAAGAAAGATCGAACACTGGCATTGACCAGGTCCAGAATCAAAAGGCTGGCAATGAAAGTCCAAAAGAGGCGTCAACTGAGATCAAGGAGGAGAAGAGCGCCAACCTGTCGCCAAAGCCCTACGCAGATCTTCCTGACGAAGAGCGCTTTGAAAAACTGATCGACTTGCGAGTCGCAAAAATCGTCCGGGTTGAGCGGCATCCTAAGGCTGACAAGCTCTACATCGAGCACTTGGACGATGGGACCGGAAAGGAACGAGTCATCGTCTCTGGCCTTGTCCCGTATTATCGGGAAGAAGAGCTCTTGGGCAAGAATATTGTGCTCGTGAACAACTTGAAGCCTGCAAAACTGCGCGGAGTGGAGTCACAGGGCATGCTGCTTGCAGCTTCCATCGTTGGGTCGGAAGGTAAGGAAGCTGTCGAGGTCCTAAGCGCGCCATGGGCGGAACCAGGCACAAAAGTTGTTCTATCAGGATCGAATTCTAAGCCTGTCAGTGAAGGATCTGGCGGCAAACCCGTTGCGTCCTCAGAATCTGTTATTGAAGGTGTATGGAATGATACGTCTGCCCCAGAGATTATCACAGCGGATATGTTTTTTTCGGTTCCAATTCGGGCACAACAGGGGTTTGCAGTTGTTGGGAAAGGCCACCTCTCTGCGGCTGGTAAGGACCTTACACTGGAAAAAGTCCAAGATGGCGAGATTGGATGAACACTAAAGACGTGACGGTCATCGCACGCCGCATCCAAGACTTTCAAGGGTCCCTTTCACTTCGTACAGCGGACCTCACGGAAGTGGCACTACCCGCAAGCGAAAGTTTCATGCAGTCGGCATTTTGGGCCGTGTTCAAGTCTCGTACGGGATGGTTGTCCTTTGAATGCGAAGTCACATCAGCAGGTGAGCACAGCATCCTGTATGTACTCGTACGTAGTCTAAAGGCACATGTCTGTTTTTGCTATGTTCCGCACGGCCCGGCTAGTGTCCCTTCTGGTTTTTCGCCCAAGGAGTATTTGGAAGCATTGGGGAGAGCCATCAGCGATGCAATTAAGGGCCAAGTTCGCAGTAGAATCATCTTCGTCCGTTTCGACCTGGCTTGGGAATGTGATACGCCAATGGCGGTAGATCTTTCTCAAGCTTTGAATGTTCCCGAAAGAAACAAAGCAAGCAACAGTCCTGTTCACAATAGTGACAATACTCACAATAGTAATAAAAAGAAGACGAACCTGACCCCTGGTACGCCGGTTCAGGTTCCAGATACTGTCGTTTTGCCATTGGAGGATGAGCCCGAACAGCTTTTAGCATCGATGAAGCCTAAGTGGCGATATAACATACGGCTTGCACAGAAAAAGGGCGTTGAGGTGGTCAGAGAGGGCGCAGAGGCTCTCGGTGCTTTCCAGAAGCTCTACGAAGAAACGGCCAAAAGGGACGAAATAGCCATTCACGAGGCAAGTTACTACAAGGCGCTTTTCTTGGTAGCAGCGGAGTTCAGGTCTCAGGAAAAATTGCCACTTGATCTTTCTGTTTGGACAGCGAAGTACGAAGGGAAGCCGCTTGCAGCAATCATAACCTTATTCTTCAATAAACACGCTACCTATCTCTACGGCGCCTCATCCAATCAAAACCGAAACCTTATGCCTGCCTATGCGCTTCAATGGAATGCTATCTTAGCGGCAAAGGAAGCCGGGTGCGTAGATTACGATTTCTTTGGAATACCGCCTACTGACGACCCGAACCATCCAATGGCAGGGTTGTATTTCTTCAAGACTGGCTTTGGCGGACGAGTGGTCCACCGAATAGGCGCAATTGACTATCCCGTAGCTCCTGTAGTTTATAAATGTTTCCGTTCAGCTGAGGGGCTTCGGCTTTACTGGTATAAGTCGGTAAAGAAGCTGTTTCGGAAACACCAAAAACAGGCTCACTGAAAGTCTTTTTCGCTGAAGATCAAACCCTCAAATACATAGAGCTCGGCATCTGGGCTTTTCCAGGCATTTGGAGCAACACCTGCCTTTCTACAAAGGTTTTCCAAAAGGGTAGGGACATCCCATCCCCATTCCACAGGTACTTGTGGCAGAAAGACTGCTGATCGCCCATGATAGGTGAGATAGACTCCATGTATTCCAATTTGTATTTCTGCGGGACTGGCAATTGGCTTCATTGGGCCAAGAACCGTGATCTCAATTTCTATGAGATCGAGCTCATCTTTTCGTAACGGTTCAAAACGCGGGTCTCCAAATGCAGCTTCCTTGGCCATTGCCTTTACTGTCTCGCCAAGCGCAGCCCGTCCTACCATCGTCCCGATGCACCCCCGCAATTCCCCCTCAATAGTCAGCGTCACAAACGCCCCCGCAACCTGTTCGCACCCCGCCGTCGTCGGAGGGTAGGCCGGGCTGCGCGCCTCCATCTCAGAAGCTATTGCCTCTCTTGCAATTGCACACAGAACGCGTCGATCTTCATCAGAAAGTTGAAGTGTCATAACTCGTCTCCAAAACACACCGCCGCATAGCCGACCGCCAAATCCTCGGGCCCTACACAACTCGCCGATGTACTTATCCCCAGACACGATGCCTTAAGCCCGCCTGAAAACCTGCTTCGCATGAACCCCGCTATGAGCTTGGAACCGCAGAAAGAAGAGTCTACATTGTCTAGCGCATCGATAGCATCATTATCGCCAGCAAGTATAGACCTCACAAAAACTTTTGTGGCGTTTTCACACGCTGCTGCGTCCTTGTTCACCGCCATATTTGAACTGATGACAATAAGGGTCGAGTCTAGCCGACTCTGTAAACTAAAGTACAGGTTCGTGTAAAGCTGATCAATCATAAGACTGGATACGTCGGACACGATGACAGGAAGAATCTTGCAGGCCGGCAGGAGCTTTGCGACAAAAACAAGCTGCATCTCCAGGCCCTGTTCCTCCAGATGCGGAATATCGTTTTCCAGAAAACTGGTGTTGCTCAAAACAAGGTCGCGAGTCAGCGCACGGTCTACAGGCACATCCTTGCCAGGGACAGAGAAAAAGTCTGACTCAGAAAGAAAAACGCCCGGCACGTACGCCCGATGTGATGCACCCAGGAGCACAACAGTGTCAAACTGTGTCGCGCCTATGCTTTGCCATGCGGTGGCGGCTATATTCCCTGAATAATCCAGGCTGCCGTGTGGACTAATGATGGCACGAACGTGACCCTGCGGTATTCTACCTGTTTGTATGCAAGCTTCGTTGCCGGCCCCATCTGCGAGCCCCAGCCCAAAGCCTTCAGAAGGCGTCTGCGCAAGGAGCCTTCCTAACTTTTCATTCAGTTCCTGGGCATCGGCAGGATAAAAAAGCCCCTGCAACAGTGCGTCTCGGCATTTGGGCTTGAGTATTTCTTTGTTTTTTGACCTTTCTGGATATTTCATCGGTCTTAAGTATATGCCTTTGCCTGACCAATGCAACGAAAAAGACTGGAAAAAGCGACCGAAGGGAGTCGAACCCTCGTCTCAAGCTTGGAAGGCTTGGGTAATAGCCGTTATACGACGGTCGCAAACAACGAAGCAAACGAAGCATTTGTAACTTCCAGACAGGCCCTTTGTCAAGCGCTGGAAGCGCAAGATTGCAAATGCTTTCAACTACATTGAGATTTTGGCCTTGACGGATTTGATTTTTAGCTATATTGATAGATGTCGAGTTTCTGCTGAAAAGATATTCTAATTCATTTCTATAAAAAAAGCAAGATAACGGTGCGGGAAGATTCGGTTTGGGACAAGATTTGGCTTAACAAGGAAACAGGGATATGGAATTACAAGTTGAGGAATTGCTTGAAAAAATCAAAGCTGATGGTGTCAGCGTGGCTAAGAAAGAAGCCGAAAAAATCATAGCCGACGCTAACGAAAAGGCACGAACCATTGTTGCTGCTGCAGAAAGCCAGGCAAAAACGATTGAGAAATCAGCAGAAGAACGTGCCAATGCGCGCGAAAAAGCTTCAAATATTGCTCTGCAATACGCCGCGCGGGATACCATGCTGGCGCTGCGGAAAAAAGTGCAGGTTTTTATGGAAGAAGCTGTCAAGGCCGATTCTCGTCAGGTTCTGGATGCTTCGTCTTTAAGCCGATACCTGCCAGAATTGCTCATGGCTATGGCAAAGGACAACCAGGGCGATATCTCAATCTTCGTTTCGCCTCAAACACTTTCTTCTATCGACGCTGGCCTTGCTGGACGTCTTGCGGCCGAGCTGCGCAGAGGCGTTGAGTTCAAGCCTTTCGATGGTCTCGATGCCGGGTTTAGGATAAGTTTTGGAGACGATAGTGTCCAGTACGATTTCTCGGCAGATGCAGTGGCAGAAGTTCTTTCTCGGCGAGTGGATGCACATTTGGCGGACTGCCTAAAGGCGGCGGCTTCGGCACTGAAGAGCGAGTGATGCGCTACTGGTATTTTGTTCCTACATTGCCAGGTTTTCTCTTCACTTCGCCTCCTCCCATGAGGGAAGAGGATTTTCTGGAGAAGGCTGAGAAGTACATGGAACCTGAGGATTTTGCCGAACTCCGCAAAGGCCCCGAGTTTTTTACCTCGGAAACTGTACCTCCTGACTTCCGCTCCTCTTTGCTGCACGACTACGTTACCTGGGAACGGAGCATGAGGAACGAACTTTCCATTCTCCGTTGTCGTACAGCCGGTTTGAGTGAAGTTACAAAGTACGTACGGCCCATAGAGGCCATAGTGGCAACTTCCAGTTCTGAGGCGCCTTCTGATCCGCTGGCTCAGCAAGCACAATTCTCTGCCAGACGGGTCTTTGAGGTTCAGGATCCACTTCTTGCAGAACAGGCTTTGGAACACGAACGTTGGAATTGTCTGGACGAACTCGCCCGCTCTTCATATTTTGATTTGGATTTCCTTATTGCATATTATCTTAAGCTCAGGATTGTCACCCGTCTTGCCTACTTTGACCAGGAACGCGGCATGGCGGCCTATAAAAGACTTTACAACGATATTCTTGGCAGTGGATCCAACACCGCCCAAACTGCAACTTCTGGAGACATAGTATGAGCCAGACCAAAGGGCATATTACCGCAGTAAACGGGAACATGGTTTCTTCAAAAGTGGAAGGTACGGTCTCGATGAACGAGGTCGCCTATGTTCTTTCAAAGGGCAAGCGACTGAAGAGCGAGGTTATTCGTATTCGTGGGGACGAAGCACAGCTCCAGGTCTACGAAATCACCAAAGGGATCAAAATTGGTGACGAAGTGGAGTTTACAGGCGACATGCTGTCCGTGGAGCTTGGTCCTGGGCTTTTGGGACAAATCTACGATGGCCTCCAGGATCCACTGCCGGAAATTGCCGCAAAGACAGGCTATTTTTTGGAGCCAGGCAACTATTTTGCCGCACTTTCCCGAACGAAAAAATGGCATTTTACGCCGACAGCGAAACTTGGCGACGTGGTTTCCAAGGCCTACGTCTTGGGCACCGTGCCCGAAAACAACTTTGTCCACAAGGTTATGGTTCCGTTCGATTTTCAGGGCAAGGCCAAGATTGTTCAAATAGTTCCGGCCGGCGATTATACGGTGGACGATGTCATCGCAGTCGTGGAGAACGAAAAAGGCGCCAGAAAAAACCTTACAATGAGCTTTAACTGGCCGGTCAAACGTGCAATTAAGTGCTACGCCGAACGACTGAAACCGACTGAACCCATGGTGACCAAGACGCGTATTATCGACACCTTTTTCCCTGTCGATAAAGGCGGTACCTATTGCATTCCAGGTCCATTCGGAGCAGGTAAGACGGTCTTGCAGCAGGTAACAAGCCGTAACGCGGATGTCGACATTGTCATCATTGCGGCCTGCGGTGAGCGCGCAGGCGAGGTGGTTGAAACCCTTAAGGAGTTCCCAGAAATCATCGACCCGCGCACGGGCAGATCGCTCATGGAGCGGACTATCATCATCTGCAACACATCCAGCATGCCGGTTGCTGCCCGAGATGCTTCCGTTTACACAGCGGTGACCTTAGCGGAGTACTACAGACAGATGGGGCTCGATGTTTTGTTACTCGCAGATTCGACAAGCCGCTGGGCACAGGCCATGCGCGAAATGTCTGGGCGCTTGGAGGAAATCCCTGGCGAGGAAGCCTTTCCTGCATACCTGGAATCCGTCATAGCTGCTTTTTATGAGCGGGCAGGCATCGTACGTCTCTATGACGGCAGCAAGGGTTCCATTACCATAGGTGGCACCGTTTCGCCAGCGGGCGGCAACTTTGAAGAGCCAGTCACCCAGGCCACACTCAAAGTGGTCGGAGCCTTCCATGGGTTGTCGCGCGAGCGCTCGGATGCCCGCAAGTATCCTGCCATTCATCCTTTGGATTCCTGGTCCAAGTACAAAGGCATAATGCCGCCAGCCACTGTCCACTTTGCCCATTCCATATTAGAGCAAAGCTCCGAAATCGGCTCGATGATGAAGGTGGTAGGCGAGGAAGGTACCAGTCTGGAAGATTACATAATATATCTCAAGGGTGATTTCTTGGATTCGGTTTACCTTCAGCAGAACTCCTTCGATCCTGTCGATTCCGCAGTGTCGCCCGAAAGACAGCGCGAAATGTTTGCTCTTGTGTTGAAAGTCTGTGTTTCGACGGTTGACATCGCCGACAAGGACGATGCTCGTGCCTACTTCTACCAGCTGCGTCAGTCCTTCCTGGACTTGAATGGAGCGGCCAAGGGCACCGAGCTCTATGACAGATCACTGCGCGATATCGAGGCTACAATGGCAGCTCGACATCCTGTTATCGACGAACAGGGCAAGAAAATGCTCGCGGCTTTGGAGTGAGTTATGAACAAAATCTACTCAAGAATTGAATCTATAGCCGGCAACCTCATAACAGTCCGTGCCAGCAATATCGAAAACGGCGAGCTGGCTGAAGTGGCCACGCGTTATGGGACGTCCCTTGCCCAGACCATTCGGCTGGATAAAGACCTTGTGTACCTGCAAGTCTTTGCAGGCGGCAGAGGGATCTCCACTGGAGACGAGGTGCGTTTCCTAGGCCACCCAATGCAGGTGAGCTTTTCCGACGATCTCTTAGGCAGAATCTTCGATGGTGCGGGAAATCCTCGCGACCAGGGTCCTGAACTGAAGGACAATCTCATTCCGATCGCTGGCCCATCGGTAAATCCATACAACAGAATAATTCCACGGGAGATGATTCGAACCGGAATTCCGATGATCGATCTTTTCAACACCTTGGTAAAGAGTCAGAAACTGCCGATATTCTCGATTTCCGGCGAGCCGTATAACGAACTGCTGGCGCGAATCGCCACACAAGCCGAGGTCGATTGTATCATACTTGGCGGCATGGGGCTTAAATACGATGACTATCTATTCTTCCGCGATACGCTTGCATCGGCTGGGGCTCTGGAAAAAGCGGTCATGTTTGTGCACACAGCTTCTGACCCTGTGGTGGAATGCCTCATGGTTCCAGATTTGGCGCTTGCAGTTGCGGAGCGATTTGCCCTTCGCGGCAAGAACGTACTTGTTTTGCTTACCGATATGACGAATTTCGCCGACTCTCTCAAGGAAGTGTCGATTACGCAGGAGCAAGTTCCTTCCAACCGAGGTTATCCGGGCGATCTATACTCGCAGCTTGCCGCCCGATACGAAAAGGCTGTCGATTTCTCGGATGCCGGCTCCATAACAATTCTGGCAGTCACAACGATGCCAGGGGACGATGTCACGCATCCTGTACCCGATAACACAGGTTACATAACTGAAGGACAGTTCTATTTGAGCAAGGGCAGGATCGAACCCTTTGGGTCGCTTTCGAGGCTCAAACAGAATGTGAATGGTAAAACCAGAGAAGATCACCGTGCGCTTATGGACGGTATGATCAAACTTTATGCCGCGTACAAGGACACCGTGGAAAAGAAGTCGATGGGCTTCCAGATGACGGCGTGGGACAAAAAACTCCTCCAGTATGGAGAACTTTTTGAGCGAGAAGTGATGGATCTTTCGGTCAACATCCCGCTTGAAAAGGCCCTGGATAAAGGTTGGGAGATTCTTGGGCAATGTTTCGAGCCCAGGGAAACAGGACTCAAGAGCGATTTGATTCAGAAATTCTGGCCGCGCAAGAGTGAAGTCATGAACAAAACTATTGAGTCTTGAACCGACATAAAGCGCAAAAGGCACGTGTAAGGCAAAGGAAGAAGACTGGCAATGCCCAAAATAAAGCTTACCAAAACTGAGCTGAAAAAGCAAAAAGACGCGCTCAAAATGTACGAGCGCTATCTTCCTACCCTTCAGCTTAAGAAACAGCAGCTTCAGATCGAAATTCGAGGTATAGAGGCAAGGCTTTCTCAGTTGAGCGAGGCCAAAACTGCCCTCGAGAACGACTATAGATCGTGGATAGGCGTTTTCAGTGAAGAACAATTTGCCCGTGATGCACAAGGAAAGCCGCTCCTGCAGATAAAGTCCGTGAAGACTTCCGAGCGGAATATAGCAGGAGTGACAATACCTCAATTCGAAAGCGCCGAATTCGAGTTTGCCGACTATGATTTTTTCAGCTATCCCTTGTGGGTAGATCGTGCGCTGTCTTTGATGCAACAGACCCTGCTCACTGACATAGAACGCAGTGTGGTGGAAGAGCAAAAGAGGCTGCTGGCGGCAGAGTTGCGGACCACGACCCAGCGGGTAAACCTTTTTGAAAAGATCAAAATTCCGGAAACCGAGGCGGCTATTCGTCGGATTCGCATCTATCTGGGAGATCAACAGGTCGCGCAGGTGGTTCGTGGGAAAATCGCCAAGAAGAAAGTTGAGGAGTCACGAGCATGATTGTACCAATGAAGAAATTTGTGCTTGTGATCCTTGATAAAGATGTAAACAATGCACTTGCTCAAATCCGCGCTCTTGGC
>JAFIHQ010000053.1 GCA_017849315.1 Treponema sp. | reverse complement strand
GTGCTTACTTCTATGCTCAAGCGCGTTGAATCTGCAACGCAATATGCGCTTAATCAGGTAAAAGCAAAGACATTTAAGGGAGAAACCGTCGTGTTCGATACGAAAGCGGACGGAGTTGGCTTTTCCGACAGGAACCCTGAACTTACTCAAGATATTGTCAAACAAGTCAACGATGTGAAGGCTAAAATCGTAGCGGGCGAGATAAAGGTTATTCCCACCTACAAAGAAGCCAAGGCGGCGGGGCTCGCACCGGACAACTTGCAGGCACTGGATGACTAACGATGGCCTATGCTATCGAGATGCTGGGGATAACGAAGGTTTTCCCCGGCATCATTGCAAATGATAATATTACACTGAGGGTCCAAGAGAACGAGATCCATGCCATCCTTGGCGAAAACGGCGCTGGAAAGTCGACGCTCATGTCAGTGCTCTTCGGTCTCTATACACCTGAAGAAGGCAAGATCCTCTTGCGTGGCAAAGAGGTGCACATAAAGGACCCCAATCACGCAACAGCCCTCGGTATAGGCATGGTTCACCAACATTTTAAGCTGATACATAACTATACTGTTACCGAGAATATCATCCTTGGCAACGAGCCGCGCGACCGCTTGGGGAATATCGATCTGAAGACCGCTCAAAAAGAAGTCGAACGGTTATCAAACATGTACCGTCTCGAGGTCGATCCGCAGGCCGTAATCGAGGACATCACCGTTGGAATGCAACAGAGGGTGGAAATCCTCAAGATCTTGTATCGAAAAGCGGACATTCTCATCTTTGACGAGCCTACTGCGGTTTTGACACCGCAGGAAATTGACGAACTTATGGCGATACTTGCACGGCTCAAGGCTGAGGGAAAAACCATTATCCTTATCACGCATAAACTGCGGGAGATAAAACAAGTAGCATCGCGTTGTACGATCTTGCGTCGAGGCAAGGTTATTGACACCGTAGACGTGGACAAAACGAGTGAATCCGAAATGGCTGCAATGATGGTAGGACGGGCAGTCCAGTTTCAGATTAAGAAGGCTGAAGCTCATCCCGGACCAGTAGTTTTGAGCTTGCAAGACCTCAGTGTGAAGAATTCCAGAGGCTCTTCTGCAGTAGACAATTTTTCTTTGGACGTGAGAAAAGGAGAAATCGTCGGAATTGCAGGTGTTGATGGAAATGGCCAATCCGAGCTGATCGAAGCCATTGTTGGTCTTAGGCATGTAGAGAGCGGCAGAATACTCCTTAATGGTCAGGATGTGACATCCAAGAGTATAGCCGAAAGAATTCGTATGGGCGTTGGTAACGTTCCCGAAGACAGGCAGAAGCACGGCCTTGTTCTCGATTTCCGTCTGGACGAAAACCTTATCCTCAAAACATATGCCAAGCCGCCGTTTTGCTCCAGAAGGGGCCTGCTCAACTTCGGCGCTATTCGCCAGAATTCACAAAGACTTATTGAAACGTTTGACATTAGAGCCGCACGCGGTCCTGAAACCAAAGCCCGTGAAATGTCAGGAGGTAATCAGCAAAAAGCGGTTATCGCCCGCGAAATTGATTTGTCCCCAGAGTTGCTTCTGATATCACAGCCCACCCGAGGCCTGGATGTTGGGGCGATCGAGTACATACATTCAAGAATCATTGCGGAACGCGACAAAGGTCGGGCCATTTTGCTTGTTTCGTTCGAACTGGACGAAATAATGAATCTTTGCGACAGAATAGCAGCTATCTCCAAAGGGGAAGCGGTAGGAATTGTCGATGCAAAACAAGCCGATGAAAGAGAAATCGGTGCTATGATGGCCGGACTACGAAGTCTTCACACCTCCGAGTTTGGAGGCAAGGCAACCTCCCCGGCCAACCCTAGCTAACTAGCTAATTCAAAGAGCATGGTATGAAACATACAAAAGAACCAGCCCACAGAGGCAAAACCGACAAACTCGACAGCCTTCTTGCCAATGACAATGCAGTTTCCGTTATTGTGGTTCTCCTTGGGCTTCTGTTCGGAACTCTGTTGATTATCCTGGTCGGCAAGAATCCCTCTGGTATGTACTCTGCAATGTTACAAACCCTTACAGGACTGGATATTGAGCGAGGCACCTGGAATGCCCGCTATATCGGAGAGTGGCTTACCGCAAGCCTTCCGCTCATACTCTGTGGTTTGTCATTTGGGTTTGCGGCAAGAACTGGCCTTTTCAATATTGGCGCCGAGGGACAATATATTGCCGGACTTACGGCTGCGCAATTTGTTGCGCTCTATTTCCCGCCTATTCCGATTCTGCATTGGGTTGTCGCATTGATTGCCGCGGCTATTGCCGGTGCCCTATTTGGTGGCCTTGTTGGTTGGCTGAAAGCGAGATTTGAAGTCTCTGAAGTTGTTGCGACCATTATGTTGAATTATATAGCCTTTTTTCTGTCACGTTGGGCGACAATGCAAATCCCCGGCTCTAATACCTACAAGACCCCAAGTTTTCCCGCAACTGCAATGCTTACAAGTAACGTGTTACAATCGTTAACAAACGACTCGCGGCTAAATATAGGCTTTTGGGTTACCATCCTCTGCTGCGTCTTATATTGGTTTATTATCGAAAAAACAAAACTGGGTTTTGAATTGCGGGCAACTGGCTACAATAAAGAGGCCGCAAGGTGCTCGGGTATTAAAGTCACTAGCAGAATTTCAATTTCAATGATTTTTGCGGGCATTTTTGCCGGCCTCGCGGGAGCAATTGTGGCGCTCGGTTCATTTTCATACGGGCGTGTTCTTGCAGGACTGGATAACTACGGATTCAACGGCATAGCAGCCGCTCTCGTGGGCAACAATACCGGCTTAGGCACTTTCTTGGCCGGCCTTCTTTTCGGCATGCTGGCCTCAGCCCAACCTCTCATGCAATCCAGACAAATCCCAAAAGAAATCACGTGGATTATATCCGGCCTCGTCGTTGTACTCATTTCTTTGCGTGCAGGTGCAAAACTCTTCTTGGCATGGCGGGCGAAAAACAAAGTTAGAATGCGCATGGAGATTCAGACAGCTTCAGGTGCGTCTTCGTCGGAGGATTCGCTGAATTCAGGAAACGGGGGACAAAAACACAATGGGTAGTTTTGCAACAATGATTCCTTCTGTCTTGATGATTGTCGCACCTATCCTGATTACGGCGGTGGGTGGGATGATCTGTGAGCGATCTGGTGTTGTGAATATCGCTCTGGAAGGCCTTATGAGTATTGGCGCGTTTACTGCAGCGACTGTGCATTATTTCCTGGAACCTCTGACGCCGCTTTCAATCTGGATTGCTCTCATTGCTGCCTTCGTTGCAGGCTTCGTCGTTTCGATAATTCACGCCTTCGCTTCCATCACTCTCAATGCAGATCAGGTCATTTCAGGTACCGGAATAAACCTGCTGGCGACAGGTGGAACAACGTTCTTATCTCAAGTCTTTTTCAAGATGGAAAGAACTGCACCGTTCCGTCTGGGTATGATGCCTGGTTTTTCAGGAATCTACCCGACGGCCTGGATTGCGCTTGCAATTGTCATAGTTGCCTGGTACGTACTCTACAAGCGGCCAGTTGGTCTGCGACTTCGTGCCTGCGGAGAACACCCACAGGCAGCCGCGTCAGCTGGTATCAATGTTCAAAAGATGCGCTATGTCGCTGTGCTTCTGTCCGGAGGGCTGGCTGGCCTTGCTGGAGGTTGTTTGGTCCTTACAGAGACTATTCAATATACCGTCAACACCATCAATGGTGCAGGATATATAGCGCTTGCAGCGGTATCGTTTGGACGATGGAAACCGCTCGGAGTTTCAGCAGCATCGATGCTTTTTGGCACGGCTGTTGCCTTAGCGATCTATATGGTGAATATCGAAAGCCTGCGGTTTTTGCCCTCTGAATTCTTTAGCGTTTTGCCTTACATAATTACTCTTGTCACACTGGTGGTATTTTCGGGCCGAGACTATGCCCCAAGAGCTTCTGGCCAACCTTATGAACGCGGTGGCAGTTGATCCAAACAAACTTTAGGAGGAACCATGAATTCTTTACAGAATTCTTTACACGACATGACGGGATACGCAGCGCATGGAACACCACACAACAGCGCGAAGCCTGGAGAAATCGCTCCGTTTGTTCTCATGCCTGGGGATCCTTTACGGGCGAAACACATTGCAGAAACACGCTTAACGGATGTTCAAAAGGTCAATGATGTCAGGAACATGTACGGCTACACAGGAACCTACAAGGGCCGAAAGGTGACCGTAATGGGTTCCGGGATGGGAGCCCCTTCTATGGGGATTTATTCGTATGAGTTGTTCGCTTTCTATGGTGTCGAGAGCATAGTTCGGATAGGCACCTGTGGGGGTCTTGCGCCGGAAATCCAAGTCGGAGACCTGGTTATCGCAATGTCAGCTTCTACTGACTCCAATTATGCTCTCCAATACCGTCTGGAAGGTACGTTTTCTCCCTGTGCAGATTTTGAGCTCCTGGAAAAAGCAGTAAATGTAGCACGGGCACACAGTACGCGATTCTGGGTTGGCCCAATCTTCTCGTCAGACACGTTTTCTTTGTACAGCGCTCTGCCTCCGGAGGAGGGTTGGAAAAAGTGGGCAAGAATGGGTTGCAAGGCCACAGACATGGAATGCTATGCGCTTTATTGCAATGCCGCCTATCTTGATAAGAAGGCCCTCACGCTCCTAACCTGTTCCGATTCAAACATAACAGGCGCAGAAATGACTCCGCAGGAAAGACAGACGGCGCTCAACGCAATGTTCGACGTAGCACTCGAGCTCGCTTAGGCTCTCTTTATGGGGACCATATGTCCCCATAAAGGTTATTCGGTGGTTACGCGGCAAACGTGTTTCTTGCCTGCCCGCAAGAGCATTTCTCCACTGCTGAGGTTCTCTTCCCGGACAAGCATGTTTTCGTCGGCCACCCGCTCTCCGTTGATTGATGCTCCACCCTGTTGCACGAGACGTCTGGCCTCGCTTTTTGAACTGGCCAATCCAGCTTCGACGAAGAGTGCAAGAACGGGCATACCTGCTGCAAGTTTCGATTTTGGAATAACGATTGTCGGGATCTCTTCCTTTGAGCCTCCCCCGCCAAACGCTGCCCGGGCCGCAGCCAAGGCCTTATCTGCCTCTTCTTTTCCGTGAATGAGCGCAGTGACTTCCCACGCAAGCCGCTCTTTGGCCTTGTTTATGGCTGCGGAGTCGCTATCTGAGGTGAGTTTTCTGCACTCTTCTGTCGGTAGGAATGTGAACATCAGCAAGAATCGTTCTACATCTGCATCCGAGACATTTCGCCAGTACTGGAAAAACTCGTAAGGACTTGTCATTTCGGGATCCAAGAACAAGGCGCCTTTTTCTGTCTTCCCCATCTTTTTGCCATCGCTGGTCATGACAAGAGGGAATGTCAGACCATAACATTCCACGCCCTCTATTCTCCTGATGAGCTCAATTCCGGCCACAATGTTGCCCCACTGGTCGTCACCGCCAATCTGTAATCGGCAACCATATCGTTGATAAAGCTGCAGGAAGTCGTACGATTGTAGAAGTTGATAGTTAAACTCAATGAACGACAGGCCCGTTTCCATACGCTGTTTATAGGTTTCAAACGAGAGCATCCGATTGACCGAAAAGTGCTTTCCAATGTCCCGCAAGAACTCAATGTAGTTGAGATTCGCTAACCAATCTTTGTTATTGACCGTAAACGAGGTTTTGCCATCAAACCCAACAAACTTGTCCAGCTGGGATTCGAAGCGCTTGGTATTCTCGTCTATGGCTTCATATGAAATGATTTTCCGCATTTCACTCTTGCCGGAGGGGTCCCCAATTCGTGCAGTACCCCCACCCAAGAGGGCGATGCCAATATGACCGGCATCACGCAAATGTTTAAGAGCAAAAAATGGCACCATGTGTCCAATATGGAGAGATGGGCCAGTCGGATCGCAGCCTATGTAAAAAGTCATGGGCCCGTTGTCCATCAATTTGGAAAGCCCTTCAATATCTGTGCATTGCTGAATAAAACCTCGTTCGCTCAATGTTTCCAGCGCCTTATTCATGTGGACTCCTCAAATTTTCAAGTCTTGCGTCAGTATATAGAGGTTTTGAGGCGTTTCTCAATATGTAAAACCAATCTTTTCAAACATTTACCATTATTATTGTACCTTTTTTCCGACAGTGTGGTATTATATATTATTAGAGGCTAAACATTGGCAATAGCGCATTTTGTGCCTGCAAGAAGCCACTGAAGTTACCTCAAAGGCTCTATATTTCAAAGGAGAAGAACATGGCATCGAATGGATCAGCGATGACAAAAGCTCAGCTAGTCACCGCGCTTGCGGAAAAGACCTCATTAACGAAAAAGGAAGTAAAGGCGTTTCTCGATGCACTGTCCGAAATGGCCTACAAGGAAGTGAAGAAAAACAAGAAGTTTACTCTTACTGGTTTTGGCATTCTTAAACTTACAAAACGAAAAGCCAGAATGGGACGCAACCCGGCCACGGGCGAGGCTATCAAGATTCCCGCCAAGACCGCCGTCAAATTCACCGTTTCCAAAGCTTGCAAGGAAGGCATCTTGGGCTCAAAGTAGAGCTACGGCATACCAGAAGACAAGGATTTGTCATTTATCAAAAAAGCCCCGGAATCCGGGGCTTTTTTACAACTACAACTTTAAATGCAACTTCGAATTACACCCTCTTGTAGCTCTTCATTT
>JAFIHQ010000052.1 GCA_017849315.1 Treponema sp. | reverse complement strand
CCCTGGTAAGGGGCTTAAGATAAAAGAGGAGGAAAGAGAAGTGAAGAAAACTTTCAGCGTTCTTCTGATTCTGGTCCTTGCCTGTTCAGTGGTGTTTGGTCAGGCAAAAGCAGGCAAAAAACCGCTCATCGGCGTGTCCATTTGGAGCTCCACTGATACGCTTGGCAGCCAGTGCAAACGCATTCTGGACGCCGCAGCCAAAGCATTGGATGTCAACATCATGTATGTCGACCAAGGACATATCTCCGAACAGGTGACTGCTTCGGCGGAGACCCTCTGCGCGGCTGGTTGCGATGCCATTATCATCTGCAACTCTGCATCCGCAGAAATGACGTCGGTTATCAACACCTGCACAAAGAACAAAGTCTACTGCGCACAGTTCTTCCGAATCATCGATCCGAAGACTAACCCCAATGAGTACGCCCTTGCCTGCAAGTCGCCGTACTATATTGGCGCTGTGCACGAGAACGAAGTTGAAAATGGGACAAAACTTGTTCAGGCGTTGTGCGAAAAAGGTTGCCGGAAGATCGCGCTTGAAGGCTGGGAAGCTGGCGACGCAACGTTCCTGCTCCGTTGGGAAGGCTACAAGGCCGGTATCGATGCATGGAACAAGGCTCATCCGAACGACAAAGCAGTCTTGCTTGCACCGCAGTACGGTGGCACCACCTCTGACACTGGACGCGCAACCGCAGAAGCCATTATCAATGCAAACCCCAATATTGACGCGCTCATCGTAGCTGGCGGTGGCGGAGATACTTTGGTTGGCGCTCTTGCTGCTATCGATTCCTTAGGCCTCAAAGGCAAGATCAAAGTTGCGTCCACGGACTTCCTTGCTGATCTCGATAAGCAACTCGCATCTGGCGGCATGGCAGTTGAATCTGGTGGCCACTATTGTGACCCGCTGTTCGCCTTCATGCTCGTCTACAATGCGGTGAGAGGCAAATACCAGAAGCCGGCCAACAGCTTCTACGAGATTAAATTCCCCTACCTATATGTCGCTTCGCCGGAAGATTATGCTGCGTATGCAAAATACTTTGTCAACACGCTCCCCTACAACGCGGACGAACTCCGTGCGCTTGCCAATTTGAGCGAACCAGACCTTGCCAAAGCTGCTGCTACATTGTCTATCCAGGATGTACAGAAACGCCATAAGTAAGAATAGTTAAAAAGTGGGGTTGTTTTGTGCAACCCCACAGCTTATCCTTTTTGAAGAACTTTGAATTGAAGGACTTCGAAAAGATTGAGCTCAAAGCTTTGTATAGCAATCAATGGTTTATGTCATTGGCTCTAGTTTATTAGAGCATTTGCGCACAAGCGAATTTGCGGATAATTGAGTAAATTGTAAAGTCAGGTGGTAGCATGAGCGCAACTATCGCGAAATTTAAGGCCAGCAAGTATTTTGGGATTGTAACTCTCCTGGTCATGACCCTTCTCTTCTGGTTTGTATTCAGACTTTTGTCGCCCGATAATTTTGGTTCGACAAAGCTGCTAATAGGTTATCTTCAAACAAGCATCCAATACGCCATTGGTGGATGCGGTCTCTATTTCATCGTAGTTATGGGACTCTTCGATTTTAGTGTTGGCGCAAATATTGTTCTGTCGTCGCTGGTGGGCGTTTTGCTCTCGCGCCAGTTCGGCTACTGGGGCCTCATTCTTGGCTGCGTCCTGTGTGGGACCCTTATTGGAGCCTTTAATGGGCTACTTTATTCGAAACTGCGTATTCCGTCCATGATTGTGACGGTAGGCTTGATGCTCATTCTGGAAAGCGTCGCAAATTATGTCGTGAAACTGGACACCGCTGGCTTTCCAGGCAAACTCACCGATAAAAGTGTACTTATTTTTAACGGAGCACCATGGAATTATGTTGTCGCCGCGCTCGCCTTTCTACTTGCCGTATTTCTGCTGCGGTACACAAAAGTCGGTACATATTGCAGAGCCATTGGAAGCAACGAATACATTGCCAAGAATATGGGCGTTAATGTAGAAAAATACAAATTTCTTGGTTTTGTTATACTGCACTTCTTTGTTGGAATTATGGGACTTCTTACGGTCAGCTATGGTCAGGGTATGTTAGCAGTAACCGGGATGGCTTCCATGGATCGCAATTTCAAACCCCTGATGGGAACTTTTTTTGGTGTCGCTTTTACGAAGTCTGGGTATCCAGTGACAGCTATTTTTATTGGGGAATTCATAATTACCATGATCTTTAACGGGTTGGTAGCGCTCAACGTACCAACGACGATCAATGACTTTGTGACAGGAGCGGTCTTGCTCGCCATCGTTACACTGACCAATAGGGGACGCAAAGGCAGCGTTGTCAAATAAGCCAAATAAGAGAGACAGAGCAGCGCTATGAGTGAAATCATTCTACGATCTGAAAAGGTCAACAAGCATTTTGGAATTACACACGCCGTTAAAGACGTTTCGCTCGAATTTGAAAGCGGCGAAATCCATGGGCTTATTGGTGAAAACGGTTCTGGCAAATCGACCTTTTGCTCAATGCTGTGCGGAATCTACCCAGTCTCCAGCGGGAAGTTCTTTCTCGAGGGTAAAGAGCTGAAAGTTAGAACGCAGGTCGATGCCAACCACCAAGGCGTTTCTATTGTTGTGCAGGAAATGGGCACTCTGCCGGGCCTCAGTGTCGCAGAGAATATTTTCCTTGGTGAAGAAGAAAGATTCATGCACGGGCCCGTCAAAGATTCTGCTGCAATGAACCGTGAAGCGCAGGCCCTCTTGGACAAATACGGATTCAAGTTCATAAGAGCAGAATCCATGATCGAAAACTACAGTTTTGAAGTCCGAAAGTTAGTAGAAATTGTCAAAGCCACGTATTTTGGGCCAAAAGTTGTTGTTATTGACGAGACCACGACTGCGTTGAGCCAGGCCGGACGAGAGGCTTTGTTTAGAGTGATGGATGCTATTAAGAAACAAGGCAACCTTGTTATCTTCATATCGCATGATTTGGACGAGGTTTTGGAACACACCGATCGAATTTCCGTGCTACGCGACGGCGAGCTCATGGGTACCGTAAAAAGTGGTTCAGTAAGTGTCGATGAACTCAAGCTCATGATGGTTGGCCGCGAACTGGACAAACATTATTACCGCACCGATTACGGCGAGCCAATATCGGACGAAGTCGTGCTGGAGGTCAAAAACCTCTCTGTGCCAGGACAAATTGAGAACGTCAGTTTTTCCTTGCACAGGGGCGAGATTCTTGGCTTTGGCGGGCTCTCCGAATGTGGCATGCACGAAGTCGGCAAGGCAATTTTCGGTGGCTCCTTCGACCGCAAGGGCACCGTGACTTTGCGCGATGGTTTAGATGGTTCTTCCGAAGGCATTGCCATCAATTCGATTCCAAAGGCAATAAAGCATGGGGTGGCCTACGCGTCCAAGGATCGTGATAACGAGTCTGTAGTCCTTGCGGATTCCATTCTGGACAATATCTGTCTGCCATCGCTCGATGACCTTGCAAATCACGGGCTCTTGAACAATGGGACACTGCGGCGCTTTGCGCAGAAATACGCCGAGCTCATGAGCGTAAAGATGCGCGACATCGATCAATATGTTTCAGACCTTTCTGGCGGCAACAAACAAAAGGTCGTCCTTGCACGATGGCTTGGTAAAGATTCGGATATTCTTGTGCTGGACAGCCCGACGCGCGGCATTGATGTTAAGGTAAAGGCCGATATTTACAATCTCATGAGCGAGCTCAAGAAGAAAGGAAAGTCCATCATTATGATATCGGAAGAGCTTCTGGAACTGCTTGGAATGAGTGATCGGATCTTGATTATGAAAGACGGAAAAATCAACGGCGAGTTCTTGCGGAGTCCTGAGTTAGACGAAAAAGATCTCATTGCCAAGATGATTTAGGCAGGTTAGTGCGAAAGACCTGGAAAGTTAAAGGCTAGAGGTAAAGCAAGAAATGAGTAAGAAGCAAGCTGATATTACCGACGAAGCCCTGCTCGGACAGAAGCAGAAGCACCATGCAATCATTCGAAATCTGATGCCCCTTTTCGGTTTTATCGGAATCGTCGTCATCTTTTCTATTCTTACGGGCGGAAAGATTATTGATCCCAACAATATCTCGCTCATGTTGAGTCAGGTTTATGTGCTTATGATCTCGTCCATGGGTGTATTCATGATAATGACGGTAGGTGGGCTCGATTTTTCACAAGGGTCAATTCTTGGTCTGACATCGATAGTTTTCTGCTGGGTTTCACAATCGAATATTGTGCTTGGAGTTTTGGCTGCAGTTGCTGCGGGAGCCGCAATGGGCGCCTTTAACGGGTTTTTCCACGTCAAGTTCAAGATTGCGTCGTTTATTGTCACGATTTGTACCATGTATTTCTTCCGGGGGCTCTGCAAATATATAACGACAAACGGGCCAGTACCTGCGAGTCTGAACGTCATCGCGCTAAACGAAACCTGGTTTAAGGTTTTGCTCACCCTGGTTGTTTTGGCCATTGGGTTCTTCTTCATTCACTTTACAAGACTTGGCTATGATCTGAGGGCCATAGGCGCCGGAGAGACTGCCGCCCGGTTCTCTGGCAGCCGCCCAGACCTTGTAAAGTTCTCAGTGTATATGGCGGCGGGAGCCATTACCGGTTTTGCCTCGTTTATCAATGTCATAAAGGTTGGATCCATTACGGGCACTGCCGGCACCCAACTCGAGACACAGATTTTAATTTCCCTCGTTTTGGGCGGCATGCCAATATCGGGCGGCGCAAAGGCCCGATTTTCCAATATTATTATTGGAACCTTGACATACTGCGTCTTGGAGAAGAGCCTTCCAATGGTGTTCCCTATTTCCGCAACCCAACAGCTCGTAAAAGGCATAATATTCTTGGCCGTCGTGGCGCTTACTATCGATAGAGAATCGCTCCGTGTGATAAAATAGGGGAGCAACTGATGAGGGGAAGATTGTAGGCAACAACAACAGAGGGAGAATCAAAATGGAAAATGACACAAGATCCCGATACGTACTGGGCATAGACTATGGCACCGACTCTTGCCGCGCGGTCGTAACCGATGCACGCAACGGCAAGGAAGTAGCAACCGCGACGGCGCTCTATCCGCGCTGGGCAAAGGGCCTTTATTGTAATCCGGCCAAGAACCAATTCCGTCAGCACCCGCTGGACTATATTGAATCCCTCGAATCTGTAATGGAACAGGTTTTTGAGAGGACTGACGACAGGGTTCTACCGTACGTCGAGGGGATTGCGATCGACACGACAGGTTCAACCCCTTGTCTTATCACGGAGAAACTCGAGCCGCTCGCTCTTTTGCCGGAATTCGAAAACGATCCGGATGCCATGTTCATTCTATGGAAAGATCATACATCGACACAGGAAGCAGCGCAAATAAACGAGCTCGCACATTCCTGGGAAATTGACTATACGATGTACGAAGGCGGTGTTTATTCTTCCGAATGGTTCTGGGCAAAAATACTGCACGTCGCAAAGACCAATCCTCGCGTTATAAAGGCAGCTTTTTCGGCAATTGAACACAGTGATTGGATGCCCGCACTGCTCACCGGTCTTGTGGGGCGCCCTGCGCTCGGCACGTATGGCAAACCCGACGTTCTTAAGCGAAGCCGCTGTGCCATGGGGCACAAGGCTATGTGGCACGAGAGTTTCGGCGGCTACCCCAGCGACGAGTTCTTAGGGGCACTGGAAGGGCGCGACAGAAACCTCGTGCGGATAAAGAACACGCTCGGTACAAAAACCTACACCAGTGACACCGAATTCGGAAAACTCACGGAAGAATGGGCACAGAAGCTCCACCTCTCTGCTGGAATTCCTGTGGCGGTCGGAGCTTACGACGCACACATGGGAGCGGTGGGAGGCGGCGTTGCCAAAGGTGTACTCGTAAAGGTGATGGGAACAAGCACCTGTGATATGATCGTGGGGCCGAGGCCGGATGCGGTGCACGGAGAGAAAGAGCGCCTGGTACGCGGCATCTGTGGTCAGGTGGACGGTTCTGTGGTACCAGGCATGATTGGCTATGAGGCCGGTCAAAGCGCCTTTGGGGACACGTATGCATGGTTCAAAAACCTGTTGATGTGGCCATTTACTGCGATGACCGCGGACGGTGCACAGTCTTTAGCCGCTGCAAGCAGCAATCTTACGCCTGAACAGCTTGCCAAGCTTGGTGCGAGCGTGGATGCACAACTGATGCCGGCTCTGGAAAAGGCTGCCACAGCAATCGACCCCCAGGAGTCTGGCGTTCTTGCGCTCGATTGGCTCAATGGAAGGCGTACACCAGATGCAAACCAGGAGCTCAAAGGCGCCATCAAGGGCTTAAGCCTTGGCACAAGCGCTCCCATGATCTACCGGGCCCTGATAGAAGCCACTGCCTATGGTGCCCGAGCCATTGTGGAGCGCTTTGAACAGGAAGGCATAAAAATCGAGCGTGTGCGCGGCATTGGCGGCGTGGCGCGCAAATCTCCGCTCGTCATGCAAATCGTCGCCGATGTGCTGGGAAGGCCCATCGAAATCGTCGCAAGCGACCAGAGTGTGGCACTCGGTGCAGCGATGTTTGCTGCAGTCGTTGCTGGCATCTATGACTCGATTCCACAAGCGCAAAGCGCGATGGCCCCTGCCATTGAAAAAGTGGTGTCGCCCAACGCACAGCAAGTGGCAATTTACGACAAGCTTTACAAAGAATACCTAGAGTTCGGCGCATTTATTGAGAGGGAGCTAAAGAAGGAGTCTGTATGAAATTATTCAGCAACTACACCTTCTGGTTCGCGGTGGGAACGCAAACGCTGTATGGGCCGGAAGTAATCGCACAGGTAACCGATCACGCAAAAAAGATGGCTGCATTCTTCAACGATAATGCGACCATCCCCGCCACGGTAGTTCCGGTGGTAGTTACCTCGCCTGAAGAAATTACATCGTTTTTTATAAAAGCCAATGCAGACCCGAATTGCGCCGGCGTTATGACCTGGATGCACACCTTTTCCCCTTCAAAAATGTGGATTCAGGGGCTTATGGAGAATACGAAGCCCCTTCTGCACCTTCATACGCAATTCAACCGTGAAATCCCCTGGGATACCATCGATATGGACTTCATGAACCTGAATCAGTCCGCTCATGGTGACCGTGAGCACGGATTCATTCATACCCGACTGGGCAAAAAGCGGAAGGTGGTGGTCGGTTTCTGGCAGGACGAGGCAGTGGTTGAGCGGATCGCGCTGTGGATGCGCGCGGCGATAGCTTTTGCGGATGGCAAGGCATCCAAGGTGTCACGCCTGGGCGACAACATGCGCGAAGTCGCTGTCACCGATGGCAACAAGGTGGCTGCGCAGATAAAGTTCGGTTGGCAGGTGAACGGCTACGGTGTCGCCGAGCTTGCCGAACGCTATAAGGCGGTTAATCAGCGTGAAGTTGAGCAGAAACTTGCCGAGTACGAAGCACGCTATTTTGTGCCGGACGCCCTCAAGCGCGACAGTACTCAATTTCAAAAGGTGCGCGAGCAGGCTGCCATCGAGATCGCCTTGCGTCAATTCCTGCACGACACCGGCGCAGGTGCTTTTACCACGACATTTGAGGATCTTGCCGGGCTGCCTCAGTTGCCAGGCCTTGCTGTTCAAAACCTTATGGCAGAAGGAATTGGATTCGGAGCCGAGGGCGATTGGAAAACTGCGGCGCTGGTGCGCGCCATGAAGACCATGTCCAAAGGGCTGAGCGGTGGCACGTCGTTCATGGAAGACTACACCTACAACCTGGTGCAGGGCCAAGAGATGGTGCTCGGTGCCCACATGCTGGAAGTGTGTCCGACCATTGCGGGGGAGAAGGCGCGCGTGGAAGTGCATTCCCTTTCCATTGGTGGCAAGGACGACCCGGCGCGGCTTGTGTTCGATGCTCACCCTGGAAAAGCAGTTGCTGCGAGCATGGTGGAACTTCAGGATAACTATCGGCTGATCATAAATGAGGTTGAGGCGATCGCCCTGCCCCACGCCATGCCAAAGCTTCCTGTAGCACGGGCACTCTGGAAGCCATATCCCGATTTCAAGTCCGGACTCGAGCTCTGGATCCTCGCAGGTGGCGCCCACCATACAAGT
>JAFIHQ010000051.1 GCA_017849315.1 Treponema sp. | reverse complement strand
TTCGCCTCATCCACGATGCTGGTGTACGAGGCATATCTCAGTCTGAAGTTGTGATCACCACCGGACTCAAAGCCCCAACGATTTTCAGGATTTTCTCATTTTTGGAGGAATCCGGTTACATTGAGCCCGTTGAAAGCGCACTAAAACCAAAACAAAACGAAGCGGTATGTCGACAGGAAAAACGGGGGCGCAGGCCAGTCGTCTATAAAGCCAAGGCAGATGCCAGGTATGTACTAGGCATAGAATTCCATGTTGAACGGATCTCTTTGGGCGTCTTCGACTTCCTGGGCAATCAACTTTATGCACGCGATGTTCCTCTCAACAAAACAGAAGATGCATCAGCTGTAGTCCATATCATTGTCGACTTAGCTTCTGAGGCTGTTTCTCAACTCAAGCTCGACAAAACTCGTATTCTGGGCATTGGCGTGGGGGCACCTGGACAAGTCAACGTGGGAAGCCGCCTTGTCGCTTCCTATCCCAGAATCCCGGGCATGAGGAATTTTCCAATTGCCACAATTCTGGAAAAGGAGCTTGCTCTCCCTGTTGTACTGCACAACAACTGCTCGGTGCTGGCAAAAAGTCAGTGTCGGTACGGAGAGATTGGAGACGAAGAGAGCCTATTCATGTTCTTGCTCAGGACCGGAGTAAATGGCGCATTTGTAGACAAAGGCAAGGTGTTCTTGAGCCCCCAGGGCACAACAATCGAAATGGGGCATATCTCAATCGATTACGATGGACCCAGTTGTGTCTGCGGTGCCAGGGGCTGTTTGGAAGCCTTCATGACTGCCCTCGATACTCAGAACTTGAGTAAAGGTCACTGGCTTTTTGAAGAGCTCAACCTTGAAGACTATGCCTCCGCATCCATTCTCGATTCTGCCGCAAGTTATCTTAGTTCGGCCGTGCAAACAGTCTCGCGCCTTTTTCGGCCAGCCTCTTACCTCGTTGTGGCCAGGTCCGAACCACTGGCCTCTGCGTTGGCTTCGCGAATGAGCACGCACTTGTCCAAAGGACTATCCACTTTTGACGACATGATGCCGCGTTTTATTGGACGAGCCTACGACGCGAGCCTCTCTCTGCGCGGCGCGGCAGATCTTGTCGTAGATTCATTCTTGAGTTGAATTCTCTATAAGAACGAGAGTAATAACGCTACGGTTTACTGGTCACCTGCAAAATTGTGACACAATTCTTCGTCTAGATTTCATTATGCTTGTTGACGAAATCTCAGTTTTAGTATTTACTTACATTAAGAAAATAATTCAGAGGAATCAGAGGGGCCGGAATGAAACAGGCTATTCGATTGGGAATTGTTTGTTTGGCACGCGAAACGTACGATTTTGTTGCAGCGGGTGAGATATACAAGAAAATTATCGCCGAGATACAAAAGACTGAAGCTGTCGATTGGACCGTCATACCTGACTTGGTAATCTCGATAGAGGATGCCAAAAAGGCAGCGATGGAACTCGGAAAAGCGCAGATCGATGGCCTTGTGTGCATTTCTGGCACCTTTCACTTGGGTCATCTCGTCCTCGAGCTTAGAAAACAAACCAAAGTTCCGATCCTTCTGTGGGGGCTCAACGAGCTTCCCTATAATGGCGGAAAGATCCGACTCAATTCGGTATGCGGCGTAAATCTCAATGCCTCCAACCTTTACAAGGCCGGCGTCGACGACTATTACGCGATCATCGGCGATTCCATCGACAACGACTGGATCGACGCAATCCGAGTGATAGCAGCTCTAAGGGATTCTCATATGGGTATCCTTGGTTACCATGCACACGGGTTCTTCAACCTGTCCGTGGAAGAGCCTGCCCTCTTTGGGGATACAGGCACTCTTGTGGATCATTATGAACTCTCTGAAGTTTACCAGACCAAGGTGAGCCAGCTCGATATTTCGAATCGGGAAAAACAGATACGCTCGACCTTCGATGTCTCTGAACTCTCTGAAGCTCAGATCCAAAAAGTTTCAGAGCTTGCCGCCAAACTCGACTCGTTCTGTACGTCGAACAGCCTGGACGCTTTGGCAATACGCTGTTGGCCGGAATTTGCCCGAGACTTTGGCGTAGCGCCTTGTGCAGCTATGTCCCTACTCCAGTCTGAAGGCAGAATCCTTGCCTGCGAGGGCGATTTGGAAGGCGCATTGACCATGGTGGCCCACAAAGCCATCGGAGCACAAACACCCTATCTTTTCGATTTTTCCCAAGTGGACCTTGAAAAGAACTTCGCTTTGCTCTGGCACTGTGGCGTAGCCCCGTGCAATCTCTGGGATGGAGCATGTCAAAGGACGCTCGACACCTATTTTGCGGGCGGCAAAGGCGTGACTGCAGGCTTTGTGCTAAAGCCCGGTGAACTTTCCATCGCCAGAATCGATTCGGCCCGTGGCAAGCGGAGACTCTTCTTGCAAAAAGCTAAGGCTGTCCCGATGAACAAGGACTTGGCAGGTACCTACGCCAAAGCGGTATTCGATCGGCCAGTGAAGGAGATTCTGGATCTCATCATCAAGAACGGTTTGGCACATCACGCGTCAATGGTGTACGGCGATTATGAAAAGCCACTGGAGATCGCCGCTCAACTCCTGGGTTGGCAAGTCATAAAGTAGAGGAATCGTCATGGACCGAGAAGAAAAAGATCGACTTGAGAATGCCGCTAAAGAAATTCGCAAATATACGCTCGACACAATTGGTTTTCTGGGAGTTGGCCATATTGGCGGCTCACTCTCGATTGCGGATGTACTCGCCGTGCTCTACTTCAAGGAGCTCAAGGTAGATCCTGCAAATCCGCGTATGCCGGAGCGTGACAGATTCGTCCTCTCAAAAGGTCATGCCGGGCCCGCGCTCTACAGCGCCCTCGCGTTGCGTGGATTTTTCCCGACCTCCATGCTCCATACGCTCAACAGGGGAGGCACAAACCTTCCCAGCCACTGCGATCGAAATAAAACCCCTGGTGTGGACATGACGACTGGGTCGCTCGGCCAAGGTCTCTCTGCAGCGTGTGGAATAGCTTATGCAAACAAACTCGATGGCAGAGACAGTTTTACGTATGTCATTGTTGGCGACGGCGAATCTGACGAAGGCCAAGTATGGGAAGCGGCAATGTTTGCAGCGCACCATGGGATGGATCATCTCATAGCGTTTACCGACTTTAATAAACTCCAAATTGACGGACCTGTCGCCTCAATTTTGTCTATCGATGGCAAAAGAAATGGCCCCGCCGACGCAGAGTCTTCTGCCAAAACCCAAGATGATCTCGTTGCTAAATGGAGAGCATTTGGCTGGTTTTGTGAACGTGTGAATGGCCACGACGCGGAGGCGATCGATAACGCGATAGTCGCTGCAAAAAACCGCGCACTTACGCGGGACGAAACGGCGAACCCGATACCAAGACCAACGATGATCATCTTGGACACCATTAAGGGCAAGGGTGCAGCCTTTTGTGAAGGCCAAGTGGGCAGTCATAACATGACGTTCGATTATGAAGTAGCAAAACAAGCCATCGCCGAGCTCGATGCAAATGCCGAGCTCGATGCAAATTCCCCACTCGATTGACACCGTGTAGTTCAACACCGTGTAGATCGACACAGTCTAAAGGAGCAAAAACCAGAAATGGCTGACAAAGAAATGCGAGCAGTGTACGCCGAAACCCTCATAGAGCTTGCCAAAATAGATCCCCGTATTGTGGTTTTGGAAGCCGATCTTATGAAGGCTTCCGGGACTATGGTCTTTAAAGAAGCTTTCCCACAGCGGGCAATCGATGTAGGAGTAGCGGAAGCAAACATGGTCAGTCTGGCGGCTGGCCTTGCTGCAGAAGGCAAAAGACCGTTTGCAGCCACATTTGGCTGCTTTGCTTCGCGCCGGGCCTTGGACCAGTTCTTTGTGTCGTGTGCCTACGCAAAACTTCCTGTCAAACTTGTAGGTACCGATCCTGGAATCTCGGCAGCTTTCAATGGCGGTACACACATGCCATTTGAAGACCTGGGAATTATGCGGCTCATACCAGGCATAGACGTCGTCGAACCATCAGACCCT
>JAFIHQ010000050.1 GCA_017849315.1 Treponema sp. | reverse complement strand
CTTATGCCAATAAGCCTGCATCTCAGGCTGAGAAATGAAGCTGAAGAAGTCCGCGACAGCTTTGTATTCCGCCTTGGATTTGCCATTGAAGACCCAAAGGCTTGCACCGCCGATGATAGAGTTCTGAGGTGCACCTGGGACATCTGGATAATATGGCAGGCGTGCAACACCAAAATCGAACTTGCAGTTGGCCTTCATATTGCCGTACCCACCGATGGACTCAAAGTGCATGCCCACCTGGCCAGAAGTAAAGAGTGGGTTGGCTTTGTTTTCACGGCCGCCATAAATAAACACTTTGTCTTTACTCAGGTTGTAGATGTTCTCAAGATGCTTGATAACAATAGGATTGTTGTAGACTAGCTTGGTGTCCAGGCCATCGAAACCGTTGTTCCTTGTGCCGAACGGCAGGTTATGCCATGCACAGAAGTTTTCGAGCTGAATCCAGGAGATCCAGTTGGTTGTAAAACCGCCTTCCATGCCAGAAGCTTTGAGTTTCTTTGCATATTCGAAGAATTCGGGCCAGGTTACTGGCGGTTTTTCCGGATCGAGCCCCGCCTTGCGGAATGCATCCTTGTTATAGTACATGACGGCCGTAGAGCTATTGAAAGGCATGGAGAGCATTTTGCCATCGGATGTCGAGTAATAGGCCCTGATAGCGGGTATGTATACTTTTGGATCAAAATTCTCGTTATTCTCTGCCATGAGCTGATAGACTGGCTTTATGGCGCCTTTTGCCGCCATCATGGTTGCTGTTCCAACTTCATAAACCTGGATAATCGCAGGTGCTTGCCCCGCCCGGAATGCGGCGATACCGGCGTTCATTGTGTCCGAATAAGAACCCTTGTAAACCGGAACGACCTTGTAGTCTTTCTGACTTGCATTGAACTTATCGCAGACGGAATTGACCATGTCGCCATTCTTGCCGGTCATGGCATGCCAAAACTCTACCGTAGTCTGGCCGAAAGCACCGGAAACCAGCACCAGGGCGCAGATAAGTACGAATAGCTTTTTCACCTAAAGCCTCCTTGTAGTATTGTGGGCACAAGACCCACCTTTTCAGAATCGGTATTTGTTGCAAGAAAGAGTTTACCCTCAGTTTTAATAAAGCGCAACGAAAATTTTGTTATAACTCGGCTAAGGTCTCGTTATCGTGTTGCCGAGTCTTCCAAGAATCTTTAGTCCTCGGTCCGGGAAATCCGTTATAAGTCCGGTAACCCCCCAATCCAGAAGCCGGCGCATATCCTCTTCCTTATTGACCGTCCACACAAGGACGCCGCAACCAGCACCACGCACAGCCTTTACGGTAGACTCGTCCAGATATTCGACATTTGGGTTGAGCGCCATAGCCCCTAGGGAACGGAGCGTACCTACAGGATCCGGTATCGGTTCGTCTATCAAAGCGGCTGTCCGAACCTCTGGCGCAGCCTTTTTTGAACGCACTAAATACTGGTGGTTAAAAGAGGAAACAACGACGGAGTCCTCCATGTGGAGCTCTCTTACAAGGTCCAGGGTCTTTTCCACGACCCAAGGATCGCATGCCTTGCCTGTTGCATCCTTTATTTCGATGTTCACCTTCCATTGAACTTCTGCCGTAAACTCAAGAGCCTCTCGGAGCGTTGGGATTTTGAGACTCTGGAACGATTTCAGCTCAGCCTTGTTTACCTTTCCAGCCGCAATCATCCCATAAGGGTCAGTTTTGGCGTACCACGATCCTGCGTCCAGACTTTCGATCTCATCAAAGGTGAAGTCATACACAGACCATGGAGCCCGGTCAGGAAATAAATCCTGAACGTTTGTCGTGCGTGCAAGCGATTCATCGTGAAGGACGACCAAAACACCGTCCGAACTTGCGGCAACATCCAGTTCCCACGCATCCGCTCCTAGTTCAAAGGCCCGTCTTGCGGCGAGCATCGTATTTTCCGGCACAAGGCCTCTAAAACCTCGATGTGCAATTATAAGAGCAGGTTTTTCTTTACCCATAGTTGACTCCTAGGCGACCATAGTATCCCCTTGCCTAAAAGCTCGCAACACCAAAACTTCTCATCGATTCGTCGATTTGAGCTTTGTCTTTTGGCCACAACTATCGTACTATAATCCCACGGAGCAGATTTATGGACTATCATCCTGAGTTTTTCTGTTCGGACACCTATGGTGTCGGGCGCTTTATAGCAGTTTTCAGTCAGAACTCCAGCTTGGGTCAAGTTCATGGTTATGGTAAGGCAGGATCATTGCCCTGTCAGATTGAGGCGCTCGAGCTCGTGCCATCTGGTTTGACTTTGGCGCGTGGTGCCACTCTTGGCTTGCTTACGCTAGGCCCCATGGACGCGCCGGAATTCGATTGGCTCGTGCCCTGGTGGAACGCCGACTGTGCGGGTTCTGGGAGTTTGACCATCTTTGCACAGGTAGAAACCGAGAATGGCTGGTCAGGTTGGCTCCCTATGGAACAATGGGGGAGGTTCTCCCGCAGCTTCTCTACTCCAGCATCGAACTCGGGTGTTTCAGTGGATACTGACACGCTCCTTCTGACTAAGGCGGCTAAGCGCTTTAGCCTGAAATTTGTTCTGTCAGCACTTCCCCTTGAGCCGCCTTTTGATCTTGAACATTGCAAGACCGATGTGCTGCCAGGCGACAACGCGAATATCGGCTCTGTCGTACTTTCCCGGTGTGGCGTCCTCACCAGGAACCGCTGTGCTCCTCGCTCGTTAACGCGGACTTTGTACTTGCGTGAGAGTGTCATTTCCGTACCTGCAATCTCGCAGATGGACGAGGCTCCTTCAATTCGAGGTCGAATATGTTCGCCTACCTGCGTGACAATGGCCCTTGCCAGTTTGGGTAGAGCCTTTCCTACTTCCTTTGTGGCTGCCGATTGCTACGATTTTGGCGATGGAATATTCGGCAACTGGGCCTTTAATGTCGCATCCCTGTGGCGCTTAGGTGCTTCTGCCAGGCTCGATTTTTTTGCATCCATGGAAATGGCCTCAAGCGAACTCTTTGCAAGAAGGATACTTATTACAAGTATTCGGTTCCAGAATGGCAGCCTTCGGGGTGCGCCAATCCAAAAAACGAATGGACACCTTGTCCTACTAAGAGGGCTCGAAAAGCGGTCAGATGGGAACTGGGCAGTCCTTGTAAACGACCCTGCTGCTCCAAACGCCGGGGGAGTCTCCCGAGCCTACGATATTGCCGATTTTGAGAAAGCATGGTCCGGGGTTGCCTATGTCGTGGAATGTCCCCGATAGGTTGAGATTATTTCTGTGTCGAAAATCAGGAATAAGCCAAAACGCGGAGTACCATGGCTTAAGCACGGCTCCGTCGCCGACGATAACCTGGCAGTCTTGGCGTTGGATCTCTTTTCTGGCCTTTTGTCGAACGATTCAGCCAGCGTTTCGGAATCGAAGAAGAACGGCGTCGAAGAAGATACGAAGATCTTAATACACAATGACGAGTCGTCACCAGCCAGAATCATGTCAGAGAATATCAATTAGTCTGTTCTCCGCACGCTAAGAACGGGCAAGCAGGATCACCGATACAACTGCAAAACCCACTCCGAGGACTTTGCGTATGTTCATTTCGTCGTTAAAGAGTACTACGCTGGCAACGACAACCACAACGATACTTGCAGCTGTCAAAATGGGACTAATCTTGCTCATTTCCTCATTCTTGAACAGGATCAGGTTGGCTGCAAAACTCACTGTCGAGCTCAAAATGGATAATAAGACGTAGAAAATCCAGTTTCTTTCTAGCAGTTTATAGTTGGTAGAGTACTTGATAAAGATTTGGCCAAATGCTGCAGTCACGACGCTGGCAATAATCAGCAAAACTTCAGACATTTTTTGCACCTTCCACTGGATGATCCTTTTTTATAATCTAGCAAATCCTGGCCAGATTCTTTAAGCACATGGAGTAGCTCTTGCGCTCCCAGAGCGGACCTTCCTCTAGTGATGCTCCCAACCGCTTTACATTGTGTCCCTTAAACCTCATTGCGGCAGGCAGAATCCTGCAACGGTTTGGCTCTGCCGTAGTCAGATTCGACTTTGCCATGGTCAGTATGCCCAGTTTGACCAAGTTTATCATTTTTCTCAAGCTGAATTTGCTGAAACCACTTTTCCTTATCTCTAAGTGTATAAGAATTCGCTGCACGAGGCAAATCCAGCAAGCGGACTACACCAATGTTATTTGCCTGCAAAATGATGTCAATGATGTCAATGATGTCAATGACGTCCTCAAGGAAAATGGGTTCAAAGGCATCGCCGGTGGGCTGTCGCCGGTGGGCCCGTTGAATACTGGCAATTCTATGCCGACTTGCCAATAAGAACCCTCTTCGTTAGGATTGCGCGGTGTACGACAGGCTTATTCAGTGTACGGCGAGTTTGCGGAATTCCTGAGCCACAAGTGTGACTTGCATGGCAGTCTCCGTCGTGACTGTGCTTCGCATGGCTGTGCCTTGCATGGCCGATTGCGGTGGTAAATCCTGTGTCAAGACTGTGCCAAAACTGATGGAGGGAAGTCGAATGGTTGCTGGTGACGGATCCGGTGCTTTTCGCTGGAAGACAGAATCAAAAAAAGAAGTGTACAGGGCAAACGTTTTTACTGTTTTCGAACAGACAAGTACCGGACCCAATGGCAAGAAGGGCAAATTTTCAGTCTTGGAAGCCCACGATTGGGCCGTTATCGTGCCGGTTTTGGAGACCCCCGAAGGAGAGAAGTTCCTGATGGTCCGTCAGTACCGACATGGCGCAAACAGCATCAGTCTTGAGTTTCCAGGTGGCGTTGTGGAGACCGGTGAAGCTCCGGCCGCTGCTGCCGCCCGCGAGCTTACCGAGGAAACAGGGTGGGCGTCGCAGGAGATTTACGAACTTGCTTCTGTTTATCCCAATCCCGCACTTCAATCCAA
Source organism: Treponema sp. (assembly GCA_017849315.1). Classification (GTDB taxonomy): domain Bacteria; phylum Spirochaetota; class Spirochaetia; order Treponematales; family Rectinemataceae; genus JAFIHQ01. The sequence continues at coordinate 10,685 of JAFIHQ010000050.1, read as the reverse complement.
TTTTTTCCACATTTTCATTGCGATGAACCCGGTGGCGACTTGTACGCAGTCGCTCGACGAAAACGAGGTAATAGACGCAATGTTTTTCCCTGCCGATGAGATTCGGGCCAAAATGGGTTCGGGAGAGCTGCGCCATGCCCTTATGGTGAGTGCTTTGTATTTTGTAGATCGCTTTTTGGCACAAAGAAAACAAAACGGCTAGAAGAAGCCAGACACGCTTTTCTTTTGCGCGAGGCGCAACAACTGTCCAAGCCTACAAGGGCAGCCGGATCTAAACGCTTATTTAACATCTATTAATTGTTTCTTATATATGAAATAAGTGACGAGGCTTGCGACCGCGAAGAGGGAGAACAAGGCAAACATCGGTCGATAGCCAAAACGCTCAATAAGATTTCCACCGATGATGCTTCCCAAAAGAGTCGGCAGGCCCATACCTATACCGTTGAACAATGCCATACCGGTCGTGCGATGTTGAGGCGGCGTCTTTAAATTGATAAACGCGACGGCCGATGGGAGAAAAAGTCCATAACACAGCGAGTGCAGTGCCTGGCCTATGACAGCGCCCGCTTTTGTAGGAAAAACCGCATAAATAAGCAGACGCACAACCAACGCGCCTGATGCAATTGCCACTCCTTGCATGGGGCTATGTTTCTTGATAAAGCGTCGGGCATAGATCATCAAAGGTATTTCCGCAATAGATGAGACTGCCCAAAGCGCTCCGATTGCATCCCAGTGCAGTTCTTCTGTCAGGTACAGCGAGAAGAACGAGCCTACGCCGGCAATCGCGATCCTGCCCAAGAGAATTACGACAAGTCCAACTATGAAGGTGCCATCTATCCACCTGAGGTTCTTGTTGAGGCTTCTGCCCGATTGGCTTAAGGCTATCGTTTCTGAATCAGACGGTGCCGGCCGATTGGACGCAAAGGTTGGCTTGGACCGTGAGTCCAGCTTGGACGATGACGATGCCTCAGGCATAATCGTCAAGCTGAGCAAGAAAAGAAGCGTAAACAGAACTGCCCAGGACGCCATCACGTAAGGCGGACTTCTGTTAAAGCCGGGAATAAACTGAGCTATCAAGGTTACCACTATAAAACCAACCGACCCACTGGATCGTACCGCACCGTAATCCACTGGCTTATTCGAGCCCGATGCTGCACGCAACAATGCCGCATCCAGGATCGATGTTGGCGTTTTGATGCCGAGTGATAGAAGGCAGATAGCGAAGGCCGTGGCTATTGGGGTTTTGACTGTAACGAGAAGACAGAGCCCTGCGATGAGCAAACCACCGGAAAGGTAGAGACCAGGCTTAAATCTGCCCGAGCTGTCCGCGCGTCGGGCACTTGCCATAGGGCCAAAAATGCCTACAAACTCCAGGAGACCCAAGAAAAAGCCTACTTGGGCAGGACTATAGCCGAGATTTCGAAGCATTATCTGCAAATACGGCGAAATAATGCCAAAGATCGCAAAATACAGGAAATAGTTCGTCCCAAATCGCAGCCCAAGATGGTTTTGCGCTTTATGGTCGTTAACGCCTTCCATAGTCCTGCCCAAAATAAATACTCGTGCCGTGAGCGTCAATGGCTATTATTGCGGGAAGATCCACAAGGCGGACATGGCGAATAGCCTCCATCCCGAGGTCTGCGTAATCCTTCACGACGCTTTCTGTGACGTGATGTCGGGCATTAAGGGCAGCAACTCCCCCAATAGCCGCAAGGTAGACACCGCCAAAATTGCGGATGGCATCGACAGCCCCTTTACCTCTTTCTCCTTTGCCAATGGTGACAAGCCCCAGACCTTTGGACAGGAAAAGCTCCATGTAAAAGTCCATACGCTTGGCGGACGTTGGGCCAATGGCACCGCTTACAAAGCCTTCTTTGGGTTCTGTCGGACCTGCATAGAAAATGGGTCGATTTTGCAGAGAATCTGGCGCAGGTTCTCCTTGCTCAAGCAAGGCCAGGATCCTTGCATGAGCTCTGTCTCGGGCAAGCGCCACCGTGCCGGAAAGAAGGACTGTGGAGCCCGCCGGCAAGGCACGGAGTTCGGTAAGCCATTTAGAAGGCGCCTCGTCAAAGTCGATCGCGATGGCGTCCGACAACACAGGGGCAGCAGGCGGTAAAAAGCGTGCCGGATCGTCTTCCAGCTTCTCCAAAAACCAACCCCGTTCGTCCACGAAAGCCAAGGCTTTTCGGTGTGCCACACAGGAGACTCCCAAGGCCAGCGGCAGATTCGCCGAGTGTCGAGAAAGCCGTATAAACTTTGTCTCCAAGGCGAGGTGACTTCCTCCCCATTGGGCTCCAATACCGCTTTGCGATGCGAGCTCCATGAGGACTGCCTCCCAGTCGCGTGCACGCAGTGCAGGTTTTGGATGCTCAGAAGCCTCAGAAGAGTCTGATTCGGAAGAGCCCGGTAAGGCATCAAGTAGGCCGTAACTGGCCAATTCCAGGGCATAAAGCGCCTGGGAAGGAGCAACCCCACCCAGTACCGTGGTGATTGTATAAGGAGGACACCCAGAGGCGCCGAGTGCGGCAATCCGCTGAGCAAGGAGCACTCGCAAACGCTCTGGAGCCAGGATAGCAGGGGACTCCATTGTCAACGTCGTCTTGCTGGTCGAACCGCCGCCCTTGGCAGCGAACAGAAAGCGGAAAGCTCTGCCTGAAACGGTTCGGACATCAATACTGGCAGGAAGGTTGTTCCCGCTGTTCTTTTCTGAAAAAACATCCGTAGGGCAAAGCTGAGAAGCACGGAGCACGTTTTCTGTATATGCCCGCCCGATGCCATGCGAAAGGGCGGCCCGGTCATCGGAGAAAGGGCTGTGCCTTTGCGCCGATTCAACGGCTTCTCCTCTCCAACCGTACACAAGCGCTGATCCTGTGTCCTGGCAAAGAGGAAAGATTCCCTCTGTGGCGATGGCCGCGTTCTGCAAAAAAGACGCCGCCACAAAGCGTTCCAAGGGGGATGTTCTGGAATCCAGGGCAATAGCCGAGATTCTTTGGCAATGGCTTGAGGGGAATTTGAAAGCTATTTCGCTAAAGGCGATATAGGCGAGCTTTTCAAGGTCTTCTCGTTGTATGATGAGCCTGTTGTTTTCAACCTGAGGCGCCGACATGTCCAGTTTGATAAAATCACCACTGTCGTTACTGCCGAAAGACAACTCGTCTAGAAAATCGAGTGGCCCGATACCCTGTTGTGCGGCTTTCATTGTGTGCGTTCGGCCTTTCTTGAGTCTTCATGGCGCCTGTGCAGAACTCGGCCTATAGAAATTGCGCTTGCAGGGCATACTTCATGACAACAATAACAAGTAATACACACGCTATCGTCGATTCTAACCTTGTGGCGGCCCTGGCTGTCCTTTCCCAAGGCGAGGGCCTTGGCAGGGCAGATGTTGACACAGGCGCTGCAGCCAATGCACTTTTCCGCATGGAAGATGGGACGCGAAACCAAAAGCGTATTGGCGAGTCTTTTGAGCGGCGCCGGCGCCCGATTCAGCGAAAAACCTTTTTGAGCAGCAGTCGTGGCATAGGGAAGAAGTTTGAAATCTTCAATACGTACATCCGAAACCTGAAGTGGGCCGACCGACAAGGCCTCCGCGCTAACCTGCGTAGCCTCGTTGCCAGTCTGGGATCGGGTAAAAGCATCGACGAGGTATGGTATCTTTTGAGGATCATAGCCGATACAGTTTGCAGCTACCCAATCCAAGGGGGCCGGGTTGCGGGACGCAAGGAGAAAGCCGGTATGACGCGGGGTGCCATTGCCTGGGCCTTCGCCTTCCATGGCCACGATACTGTCCATGAAAGTAAATACTGGTGGCAAGCAGCTCGAAAGGTCTACAAGCATTGTGCCAAAATCTGCAGCGTTCGGAAAACGTAGGTGCATGCCACTTTTGCCAAGCCCCGGGATTAGTCCGAACAGGTTTTTTGTGGCGCCAGTGTAGGTCATCAACTGATGGGTCTTCAGTTTTGGCAGGTTGACAATGAGGTCGCATTCCTGGAGCACGGAGGCTAGGTAGAATTCCTTGACGAGCCGGCCGCGGGGCGCGGCGCGCATGGCGCCGGAGTCCATGTCGACCCATTGGGCGCCGCCGTCCTGCGTCGCCGCCAGCAGGCCGGCCGACCGCGCTGCCGCGCTGCCTTTCTGCCAGCCCGGGCTGTCGCCCACAAGGACGCGGGCCGGCCTGCGTTTGTTTAAAAGGCGCAGGACGGCGGCGAGGAACTCTGGGTGCGTTGTAACTGCCTTCTCTGGCGCCACGCCCCTTAGCAGGTTGGGCTTTACCAGTATCGTCTTTCCTTCGACATCAGGAAATCCCGCAAGTTCAGCGGCCTCTTCAAGCGCCTTGTCTAACATTTCCGGCTTATAATCTTCGCATCTTAACAAACAGACGTCAAACTGCATTCTTAATATATTCCTTTTCTTATATATTAATATGTTTAATATATCGCAAGAGCCCACCTAACAAGAGCCCACCTAATTTGGATTATTTTTTCGATTTTCTATGATAGCCTAGTACTTTTTTATATACAAGAAGTATACTTATACATAATCTAACTTGTGCACGACCTACTTTGTGCGACGAGTATTGCAGTCATGTCGAGGTTCTTGCGCAGTTTTGCTCCGATTAGTATAATTCTTGATTATTCTTGATTTGTGAGGGAATGATGGCCAAGAAGCGACGTAGAATCACGCGGAACGACATCTTGTTAGCCATAGCGCGGGGTTCGCCAATTCTTCGGACAATTTTCATTGTACTTTGCCTTGTAACCCTTGTCGGATCAAGCTTTATTCCCAATCAGAACATCAACAGCGCCCTCGGTAGCATTGGCAATATTGGTACGGGCGACAAAACGCTGACAGAGAACCTTCCGCTTCCAGAGCCCCAAGACAAGGGTGTTTACTACACGGTTTACGAGGTCAAGAAAGGCGACACTATCTCCGGTATTGCCGACTCCTTCGACATATCTGTCGACACAATCCTAAGCATAAACGACATTCAGTCTGCGCGTAACCTCAAACCAGGGCAGCTTCTTAAGATCACTAACCTTGCTGGCATCGTGTATACCGCTAAGGCAGGGGAGACTGTACAGACTATTGCAGACCGATATGATATTTCCGCTACACGAATTACCGAAGTTAATGCGCTGAAATCTGACAAGATCGATGCGAGTCGGACGTTGTTCCTTCCAGACGCCAAATTGCCTGCGGCGGTGGTAGGTGAAGCCTCTGGCGACTTGTTCAAGTGGCCGGTGAGGGGTGTCATTACATCCTGGTTCTCCTGGCGACGTGATCCATTTACTGGCAAGAACAGCTTCCACAATGGCCTTGACATAGGTGTTCCCCTTGGCACGCCGATTGGTGCAGCCCGCGAAGGGAAGGTTACGGAGACAGGGTATTCACCGACCATGGGTAAGTATGTAGAGATTAGTCATGCAGGCGGTTGGAAGACACTTTATGCGCATATGTCTTCGATCGGCGTAGAAGAAGGCGAGTATGTTGCAAAGGGAGAAAGAATCGGCTTGTCTGGCAACACCGGTTACAGCACGGGCCCTCATGTGCATTTCTCGGTCTACAAGAATGGCAAGCTGGTCAACCCTGCCAACGTGCTGCAATAGGTCTTAGCCACCAGCATCTTTGCTGCACGACCGGGTTACTTATTTGACGACCGGGCAATAATCTGTTACCATCATTAATATGAGAGAGCTACACGGAATCGCTGCGTCTCCCGGCACTGCATGTGCCCCGGTTTTCATATTTAGGGACGATTTCTCTTGGTCCATTCCTTCCTACCCAATTGCGGAAAGCGATGTCGATGCCGAGTACGCCCGTTACCAAGAGGCAGTCGCCCGTGCCAAGGAAGAAGTCACTGCTTTGCGGGACAAAGCCCTACAGGATGCAGGGGAAGAGCAGGCTGCAATTTTTGATGCGCACTTACTTATGCTCGACGATCCTGAGGTAAACGAGAATATCAAATCCGAACTCTCCAGCACGCTCATGAATGTTGAGAGTGTCGTCTTTTCTATCGAGCGCAAGACAGTTGAAAGTCTGGCCTCCGCCCAGGACCCTTACATCCAGGAGCGGGTCTCAGATGTGCACGACGTTACCCGACGCATCATGGGCCACTTGCTCAATAGGGAGCGCAAAACTTTGTCCGACATAACGAGCGACGTAATTGTCGTCGCCCGCAACCTCCTGCCTTCCGACATGGTGGGCATGTCGAGGGACAGGATTAAAGGTATCGCCACAGAGGCTGGCGGAAGAACTAGCCACGCCGCCATTCTCGCACGGGCATTTGGCATTCCGGCAGTTCTGGGCATTGGTCACTTTATTGGTGATTTGCAGACGGATTCGGTTGCCATTGTAGATGGAGACCGGGGTGTGCTTATTCTTGACCCTGACGAAAAAGCGCTCAAGCAAGAGAAAGCTGCACGCATGCTTCGTCAGGAAAAGCAAAAAGCCTTTGAGGCGATACGAGGCATGGAAGCCAGTACCAAGGACGGCGTGCGCATCCAGATCATGGCCAATATAGAGGTTCCAGAAGAAGTCGAAGCCGTTTTGCAGTACAACGCCGACGGTATTGGCCTCTTCAGGTCCGAATTCCTGTTTCTTGGTGGACACGTTCCCGGCGAAGAGGAGCAGTTTAGGGCCTACAAACAGGTTGTCGAGTCCATGAAAGGCAAGCCAGTTACCATCCGCACGCTTGATATAGGAGGAGATAAGGTTCTGCCAGAATTGGGTGCTCAGGACGAAAAGAACCCTCTTCTTGGTTGGCGGGCTATCCGTTTTTGCCTTAGCGATACAGAAATCTTCAAGACCCAGTTGCGGGCCATCTTGCGCGCCAGTGTCTTTGGCGACGTGCGCATTATGTTTCCCATGATCAGCACCGTAGAAGAGCTCGTCAAGGCTCGCGGGATCATGGAAGAGGCACAGTGGGAGTGTCGCGGATTGGGCTGTGAGGTCAAGCCTGATATCAAGGCGGGCATCATGGTGGAAGTCCCTTCGGCAGCCCTTTGTTCTGACGTGCTCTCTCGAAGCGCAGACTTTTTCTCTATAGGTACCAACGATCTCACCCAGTACACCATGGCCGTGGACAGGGGCAACGAGAAGGTTGCCTATTTGCACGACCCATTCAATCCGGCAGTTTTGCGTCTTATTAAGATGACAATAGACAACGCAGCCAAGGCCAATATCGAAGTTGGACTGTGTGGTGAGATGGCCGCGGATCCTGCATCCGCAATCCTTTTGGTCGGTTTGGGCCTGCGCGAGCTCTCGGTCTCGGCGGTGTCTATTCCTGCAGTAAAGAGTGTTTTGCTCTCTACAACTATAGAAGAGGCACAAGGCGTGGCGCAGGCTGTCATGAAGATGACAAGTTCTACGCAGGTCCGTGCGTACATCGCCAATCGCTTTCAGTTGTAGGCGTCTACCAAGAGACACGTTTTTGGATCACAAAGTATAAGGAAATCATGAGTACACTAGAAGAACCCCAGATACGCTACGAAAACCTTCCCGTCGTTGTCCTGGTTGGAAGGCCCAACGTCGGGAAGTCGACCCTTTTTAACCGGCTCTTGCATAAGCGTCGTACGATTACCGATCCAACACCGGGTGTCACGCGCGACCCGATCGAGGAGGAGTGCATCCTTCGATGGGCTGGCTCTTTGAACGCGCATGACTTTTCCGGCGGCTTTTCCGACTCTGACAGTCCTGATGAGCGCGAAACAGCTCCAGCTTCCAGAACTCAGACTTCCGAGCTTCAGCCACAGTCAGAAAAGCGCATTCGGCTTGTGGATACAGGGGGTTTTAAGCTTGAGCGCGAGGGTTTGGACGACCTTGTGGTTGCGCGTACGCTCTCGTTTATTTCCCGTTCTGATCTCATACTTTTTATCGTTGATGCCACATCAATAACCCCGGAAGACCAGGAGTTCGCCGAGCTTTTGCGGCCAATGAGCGACAAGTTGCTTCTGGTCATCAACAAGGCCGACAGTCCGGAGCGGGACAATCTCGTGTGGTCGCACATGCAGTGGGGTTTTCCCAACTTCGTCTTTATCTCAGCGGAACACAATCGGAATATCGACAAGCTTATCGAGGCTATCGAGTCGCGACTCGATTTTTCAGGTGTGCGCGCCATCGATGTGGAGCGTGCAGATATCCGTGTCGCCATTATGGGCAAGCCGAATACCGGAAAATCGAGCCTGCTCAATCTGCTTTTGGGCGAAGAAAAGAGTATCGTGAGCGATATCCCCGGTACGACCCGCGATGTCGTCGAGGGGCGCTTTTCGTGGAAAGGGCGCGGCATCGTCGTCTTGGATACTGCTGGCATCAGAAGAAAAAAGAAGGTCACCGACGACGTCGAGTATTATTCGGTGACGCGGTCGATTTCAGTAGTCAACCAGGCGGATATTGTGCTTCTTATGATCGACGCCGTTGAGGGGCTCACGGAGCAGGACAAGAAGATTGCGGCCTTTGCCGTCAATGAGGGCCGCGGTGTCATTTTTGTACTGAATAAGTGGGATCTTATGCCCAACGTCAAGAACGCCTTCGAGGCATCCCGTGACCGTTTGCGCTTCTTTTTCGGTCAGATGGCGTACGCGCCGGTGGTAGCGATTTCCGCCACGGAAGGCACAGGGCTCGACAAGCTTATGAACACCGTAATCAGTATGTACAGCAAGCTCAACAAGAGAATCGAGACCTCAAAACTGAACAAAGCGGTTTCGGACTGGATCGAGCAAACTCCTCCGCCTGTTGGCACGCGCACGCACTTTAAGTTGCGTTATGCGGTCCAAACCAGTGTCAATCCACAGCGATTCACATTCTTTGTAACCCGGCCCGAGGTGGTTCCGGACTCGTATGTCTCTTTCCTCAAGAACCGCCTTCGGGAGTATTTTGGTATGGAGACTATCCCCATAAGCCTTGAGCTAAAGGCCTCGAGAAAGGGTTGGGAGTCGCGAATCCAAGCCCCAAACACACCAAAAACAAACACTGGCACCCCGCATGGGCATCGGCCTCCTAGAACAGATAAGTCTCGAGGCAGCACATGACAACCTTTACGACGGGCCAAGTTGAAGCGCTTTTGGGGCTTCCCGCCTCTACACTGCGTTTTTGGGAGAAGGAAGTGCCTTTTTTGGCCCCTCGTAAGGATGTTTTTGGTCGTCGTGTCTATTCGGTTTCTGACCTTTGCATCTTGTCAAGGTTAAAGTACCTGGCTTTTCGAAAAGGGCTTGGGTTGAAGTACGCTTGCAAAGCCCTTGAGATGGAATTGTGTTCCGCTGACCCTTCGCTGCGTGCCCAAATAATGGAGTTGAAGAGCAACTTGTACGCACTTGCCGCCGAATCCGCCGCGATTCACAATGCCTTAGATTCTGAACCGTTTGCCTCAATGAACCCTGTCAGCCCGAGTTTTACCGATCCGGTCAATGTGGGCAATTCGGTCAATGGAGGTCTTTAGCATGGTTGAAAACTTTAGCATGGTTGAAGAGACAAAAAAGCTCTCTAATTTCCTGGATGCATCGCCTACCGCCTATCATGCGGTTGAAAACATAAAAAGTCAGCTCATGGCACACGGGGCTGTGGCTCTTTCGGAAAAAGAACAGTGGCAGCTTGAGCCTGGTGTAACGTACTTTGTGTCACGCGGTGGCTCCTCCCTTGTTGCCTTTAGGCCTGGTATTCAGCCGCTCATGCGTGCTGGCTACAAGCTGGCCTGTGCGCATACAGATAGTCCTGCCCTCAAGGTGCGCAGCTGGAATTGCCTGGATACTTCGGGCATGCTGCGTGTCCCTGTTGATGTCTATGGGGATGCAATTCTTTCCACATGGCTCGATCGGCCCCTCGCACTTGCCGGGCAGGTCTTTTTGCGGCAGGACACGCGTATTGTGTCCATTCTCTATAACTCCAATCGGCCAGTAGGAGTGATTCCAAATCTTGCTATTCATCTCAATCGCGACATAAATAAGGGCTTTGAATACAACATCGCCCAGCATCTACCCGTGCTCATGAGTGTAGCGGGCACCACAGAAGCGGAAAAGGCAGAAAATGCGGAGAATCGCCTCTGGCTCAAGAACCTGGTTGCACTGGACCTTGGTCTTGATCCGGGCAGCATTTACGGCCTAGATCTGTCTTTTTACGATTACGAAAAGGCAGTTGTTTTCGGTGCCAATGGGGGTGACCTAATAAACTCGTCGAGGTTGGACGACCTTTGTGCATGCCACGCTATTCTCGAAGGTTTTTGCGCAACCAAAGGGACTTTGCACACGCAGCTTGCCTGTTTCTTCGATGCGGAGGAGATCGGCTCAATGACTGCGCAAGGCGCCAATTCCAATTTCCTAAGAGACATACTTGCTCGCATTTCTATAGCTAACAAGGAGCCAGCAGAAGGCTTTTATCGTGCTGCGGCTGGATCGCTTTGCCTTTCTTGCGATGTTGCACAGGGATGGAATCCGGCATACCCCGAAAAATTCGATCCAAGCTTGACACCAGTGTTGGGGCAAGGCGTAGCCTTAAAGCACAATATCAGCCAGCGATATGGGACTAGTGCCGCAACTGGTGCTCTATTTGCCCGGCTTTGCGAATTGGCAGGCGTCAAGTATCAGAGTTACTTGGTTAAGGCAGATATGCAGTCGGGAAGGACAATTGGACCGATGATAGCGGAGCGGCTTGGAGTTCGAACCATCGACATCGGCCATCCTTTGCTTTCCATGCACTCT